>JALSSO010000130.1 GCA_026984215.1 Gammaproteobacteria bacterium
GATACGCGTGGTTCTTTGGGATGACGGCGATAGAGGGTGAGCACGAAACCCACCCGCTGGACCGGCACGGCGCCGGTGCGGCGGGCCAGTTCGCGGATCAGGCGGTCGCGCGTGGTCCGATCGCAGCCGGCGAAGCGGATCTTGACCAGCTCATGGTGTTCCAGGGCCTCGTCGGTGGCGGTCACCACGGCGTCGGTCAGCCCCCTTTGGCCGACGATGACCACGGGTTTGAGGGCATGGGCGTGGCGGCGCAGGGCCTTTTTCTGTCTCTCGCTGAGCTCCATGGCCGCACAGGGTAGGGGATGCCGACGGGAAAGAACAGGGCCGTGCGGGGTGCCCCGATGGTGAGGTGAAGTGTGGCGACTGGTGACCCACGATGGCTCGAGCGCCAGCGCCGGGACCCTTACGTGGCCCGGGCGCAGGCCGAGGGCTGGCGCTCGCGCGCGGCGTTCAAGCTGCAGGAGATGGACCGGCGCTTCGGCCTGCTGCGGCCGGGCATGCGCGTGGTGGACCTGGGCGCGGCGCCCGGGGGCTGGAGCCAGTACGCCGCCCGGCGCCTCGGGGACGCAGGAGACGTGCTCGCCCTCGACCGGCTCGCCATGGAGCCCCTGCCGGGTGTCGTCTTCCTCCAGACCGATTTCGCCACGCAGGAGGGGTTGGCGGCGTTGCTCGAGGTGCTCGGCGGCCGGCCGGTGGACCTTGTGCTGAGCGACATGGCCCCCAATATCACCGGTGTGCGCTCGGTGGACCAGCCGCGCGCCATGGGGCTCGCGGAGCTCGCCCTGGAGCTGGTCGCCCGGGTGGCGGCACCCGGGGCGGCTTTCGTGGTCAAAGTGTTCGAGGGTGAGGGCATCGGGCCCTTCGTCGCCGACTGCAGGGCGCGTTTCGCCCGCGTGCGGCGGTTCAAGCCCGGCGCCTCGCGGGCCCGGAGCCGGGAGTGGTACCTGGTGGCCGAGGGCTTTCGGCGCTGATTCCCCAGCTTTGATCCGGATTCGGGAGCGGTTCCCGGGTCCTGTAGTAAACTCAACGGTAAACCAACGGGAGCAACAGAAGCGTCCCCGGATCCAACGAAACGCGGGCCGGTTCGCGCCGTATGCCGCAACCCTCATCCGGTACCGCGTTTCTGCTAGAGAGGATTTCCTGCCTTGAACGACATGGTCAAGAACCTGATCCTGTGGGCGGTCATCGCCGTGGTGCTGATGTCCGTCTTCAACAATTTCACACCGCGCACGGGCCATTCGGCGGCCATTTCCTATTCCGACTTCATCGCCGAGGTCAAGAGCGGGCGTGTCAAGAACGTGGAGATGGAGGGCAACACGATTCGGGGGACCACGGTCTCCAACGAACGGTTCACCACCTACGCTCCCAACGACCCCAAGCTGATCGACGACCTGCTCGCCAACGACGTGAAGATCCGAGTCTCCCCGCCCGAGAAGCGCTCGCTGCTGGTGGATATCCTCATCAGCTGGTTCCCCATGCTGTTGCTGATCGGCGTGTGGATCTTCTTCATGCGCCAGATGCAGGGTGGCGCCGGCGGCCGGGGGGCCATGGCCTTTGGCAAGAGCCGGGCACGGCTCATGGGCGAGGACCAGATCAAGGTCACTTTCGCCGACGTGGCCGGCGCCGACGAGGCCAAGGAGGAGGTCCAGGAGCTGGTGGAGTTCCTGCGCGATCCGGGCAAGTTCCAGAAGCTGGGTGGCAAGATCCCGCGCGGGGTGCTCATGGTGGGCCCGCCGGGCACGGGCAAGACCTTGCTCGCCAAGGCCATCGCCGGCGAGGCCAAGGTACCCTTTTTCACCATCTCGGGTTCGGACTTCGTGGAGATGTTCGTCGGCGTGGGTGCCTCGCGGGTGCGTGACATGTTCGCCCAGGCCAAGAAGCATGCCCCCTGTATCATCTTCATCGACGAGATCGACGCCGTGGGCCGGCATCGCGGGGCGGGTCTGGGCGGCGGCCACGACGAGCGTGAGCAGACGCTGAACCAGCTCCTGGTGGAGATGGACGGTTTCGAGGGCAACGA
This sequence comes from Gammaproteobacteria bacterium, assembly GCA_026984215.1. GTDB lineage: Bacteria > Pseudomonadota > Gammaproteobacteria > JAJDOJ01 > JAJDOJ01 > JALVEU01. Next base: position 2,021 of record JALSSO010000130.1, read on the forward strand.
GGGCATCATCGTCATCGCCGCCACCAACCGGCCCGACGTGCTGGATCCGGCCCTGTTGCGCCCGGGGCGCTTCGACCGGCAGGTGGTGGTGCCGCTGCCCGATATCCGGGGCCGCGAGCAGATCCTCAAGGTGCACATGCGCAAGGTGCCCCTCGCCGACGATGTGAAGCCTTCCATCATCGCCCGGGGCACGCCCGGTTTCTCCGGCGCGGATCTGGCCAACCTGGTCAACGAGGCGGCCCTGTTCGCCGCCCGAGCCAACAAGCGCCTGGTGGACATGGCCGACTTCGAGCGGGCCAAGGACAAGATCCTCATGGGGGCCGAGCGCAAGTCCATGGTGATGAGCGAGGAGGAGAAGCGCCTGACGGCCTATCACGAGGCCGGGCACACCATCGTGGGCCGGCTGGTGCCGGAACACGACCCGGTCTACAAGGTGAGCATCATCCCGCGCGGGCGGGCCCTGGGCATCACCATGTTCCTGCCCGAGGACGACCGTTACAGCCACAGCAAGCGGCGCTTGGAGAGTCAGATCGCCAGCCTGTTCGGCGGGCGGATCGCCGAGGAGCTCATCTTCGGCCCGGAGGCGGTCACCACGGGGGCCTCCAACGACATCGAGCGGGCCACCGAGATCGCGCGCAACATGGTCACGCGCTGGGGATTGTCGGAGCGGCTGGGCCCGCTGGCCTACAGCGAGGAAGAGGGCGAGGTGTTCCTCGGTCACTCCGTGGCCCGGCACAAGATGCTCTCCGACGAGACGGCGCACGCCATCGACGAGGAGATCCGCCGGATCGTCGATGAGAACTATGCCCGGGCCCGCCGGATCCTGGAGGAAAACCTCGACAAGCTCCATGCCATGGCCGAGGCCCTCATCAAGTACGAGACCCTCGACGACGACCAGATCACGGACATCATGGAAGGCCGCCAGCCGCGCCCGCCCCGGGAATGGGGGGACGACGAGTCCACTCCCGGCGGGACCGCGCCGGCCGCGGTGGCGAAGGGCGCGCGGCGTCCTGGCGCCGACGAGGGCGGGGTGGGGAGCCCCGCGGGACAGCACTGAGTCCGAACGGACGCGGCCGCCTCCATGGAGGTGGAGTTCGGCGGGGACCGGCGGCTGGATCTGCAAAGCCCCCGGGTGATGGGAATCCTCAACGTCACCCCCGATTCCTTCTCGGACGGGGGTGCGTTTTTTTCTCCCGACCGTGCGCTGGCGCGGGCGCGTGAAATGGTGGCCGAGGGCGCGGCGCTCGTCGATGTGGGCGGGGAATCCACGCGGCCGGGGGCCGCGCCCGTTCCGGTGGAGGAGGAGCTGGCGCGCGTGATCCCAGTGATCCGGGCCCTGGCCGCCGAACTCGACCGCCCGGTGTCCGTGGACACCAGCAAGCCCGAAGTGATGCGCGAGGCGGTGGCGGTCGGCGCGGCGATGATCAACGACGTATGGGCCCTGCGCCGGCCCGGTGCCCTGGAGGCGGCCGCCGAGCTCCAGGTGCCGGTGTGTCTCATGCACATGCAGGGCACACCCGAGACGATGCAAGCGGCGCCTCGCTACGAAGACGTGGTGGAAGAGGTGCGCGCCTTCCTGGCCGATCGTATCGAGGCCTGTCTGCGCCGGGGGATTGTGGAATCTCACATTCTAGTGGATCCCGGCTTCGGTTTCGGCAAGACCCTCACGCATAATCTGCGTCTGTTGGCGGGTCTGGAGGCCATCGCCGCGCTGGGGTTTCCCGTGTTGGTGGGGATCTCCCGCAAGCGCATGCTGGGTGAGCTGACCGGGCGGCCCGTGCAGGAACGGGTGTCTGCGGGGCTGGCGGCGGCGGTGCTCGCGGTGGAACGGGGCGCATGCCTGATCCGGACCCATGACGTGGCGCCCACTGTGGATGCCTTGGCGGTCGTGCGCGGTGTCGAGCGGGCAGGGCGGGGGCAGGGGGACGGAGATGACGCACAAGTACTTCGGCACTGACGGTATCCGGGGCCGGGTGGGGACGCCACCCATGACCCCCGACTTCGTATTGAAGCTGGGCTGGGCCATCGGCCGGGTGCTGGGCAACGGCGGGCACAGCCGCGTGCTCATCGGTAAGGACACGCGGATCTCCGGTTACATGTTCGAATCGGCCCTGGAGGCGGGACTGTCGGCCGCGGGTGTCAACGTCCTCCTGCTCGGGCCCATGCCCACGCCGGGCATCGCTTATCTCACGCGTACCTTCCGCGCGGCGGCGGGGATCGTCATCAGCGCCTCCCACAATCCCTATTACGACAACGGGGTGAAGCTCTTCTCCGGTGACGGATTCAAGCTTCCGGACGCCGTCGAAGCGGCCATCGAGGTGGCCCTGGATCGGCCCCTGGTCACTGTGGATTCGGCCGATCTGGGCAAGGCCGAGCGCGTGGACGACGCCGCCGGCCGTTACATCGAGTTCTGCAAGAGCACCATCCCCTCCGGCACGGCGCTTCAGGGCCTGAAGCTGGTGGTGGACTGTGCCAACGGCGCCACCTACCACATCGCCCCAGCGGTGTTCGAGGAGCTGGGCGCGCGGGTGGTGCGCATCGGCACCGAGCCGGACGGCCTGAACATCAACCAGGAGCGAGGGGCGACCGCCCCCAAGGCGCTGCGGGCGGCGGTGATCGAGCACGAGGCCGACGTCGGTATCGCCATCGACGGCGATGGGGACCGGCTCATCATGGTGGACGATCACGGCGAAGTGGTCGACGGGGACGAGTTGCTCTACATCATCGCGCGCGCCCGCCGAGAGGAGGGCACGCTGGTGGGCGGGGTGGTGGGCACCCAGATGACCAACCTGGGGTTGGAGCATGCGCTGGCCGCCATGGAGATCCCCTTCCGCCGTGCCCCAGTGGGCGACCGATACGTCCTGGAAGCGCTCCAGGAGGCCGGATGGGAATTGGGCGGCGAGTCCTCCGGGCACATCATCTGCCTGGATCGGACCACGACGGGGGATGCCATCGTCGCCGCCCTGCAGGTGCTTCACGTGCTCGTATCGAGGGGAATCTCGTTGCAGGAGGCGCGCGGAGATCTACACAAATATCCCCAGGTGCTCGTCAATGTGCCGGTGGCGGACCCGAAGGCGGTCGCAACGGCCACCGAGGTGCGCGCGGCGTTGGAAGAGGCCGAGTCCAGTCTGGCCGGCCGTGGCCGTGTGCTGCTGCGTCCCTCGGGTACGGAGCCCCTGGTGCGCGTGATGGTGGAAGGGCCGGACGGCAGCGAGGCTGGAGCCTGTGCCCGCACATTGGCACGGCAGGTGGAGGCGGCCGCGGCGAGGCTGGCGGCGGGTGCCGGGGGATTGGTCTGAAGCGGTTGGCGACGGCGGTCAGTCCGGGAGCCGTTTGACCAGGACCCGCGCGTTGCGGCGGTAGTTGTAGAGCTGCTTGCGTGGCATGGGGAGCACGTCCAGGGATGCCGGCTCGAAGCCCCGCTCGCGAAACCAGTGATCGGTCTGTGTGGTGAGCACGAAGATGCACTCCAGACCCAGGCGACGGGCTTCGTCCTCCACCCGGGCGAGCATCCGGTCCCCCCGGCCTTCACGGCGGTGGTCTGGATGTACGGCAAGGCAGGCGAGTTCCCCCATGCGTTCCTCCAGATACGGATACAGGGCGGCACAGGCGATGATGGCGCCGTCCAGATCCATCACCACGAACCGGTCGATCTCGAGCTCCAGTTGCTCCCGGGAACGGCGCACCAGGACGCCGGCGGCCTCCAGCGGCTCGATCAATTCGAGGATCCCCGCCACGTCTCCGATTCTGGCCCGGCGTAGCGCCTCGTAGGGCTCGGCGGTGACCAGGGTTCCGGTCCCCTCGCGAGTGAACAGCTCGGCCAGCAAGGCGTCGGGGTCCTTGCGATTCACAAAATGCACGCGCCGCACACCCGCCCGGGAGGCCGCCAGCGCCGTGCTCAGGTTGGCCGTCAGGACCTCGTCGGCAGCGGATTCGACCAGCGCCGCGGCCTCGCGCACGTTCAGATGATGGATGCGTCCACCCTGCGGGGTTTGCAAAGGGGCGTTCAGGAGGAGGATCAGCTTGTCCGCGTCCAGTGCGCCGGCGGCCGCCGTGGCCACCTCCCTGGCGGGCACATTGAAAGTCTCTCCCGTCGGGGAGTAGCCCAACGCCGACAGCAGCACGATGGCCCCATCGTCCAAGGCATCGCGGATTCCGTGGGTGTCGACCCGGCGTACCGCCCCGGTGTACTGATAGTCCACTCCATCGATCACGCCCAGCGGCCGGGCGGTGATGAAGTTTCCCGAGACCACGCGCAGCCGCATGCCCGACATGGGAGTCCCCGGCAGGCCCATGGAAAGGCGCGCCTCGATCGCGACCCGGGTGGCCGCCACGGCCTCTTCCACCGCCCGCAATCCGGCGGCATCGGTGATGCGGCGCCCTTGGTGGAACCGGCTGGAGATGCCGTGGCGTCTCATGGCCCGCTCGATCTGGGGCCGGGCGCCGTGGACCAGCACCAACCGGATCCCCAGCACATGGATCACGGCCAGATCGTGAATCAATCCCGCCGCGCCATCTTCCAGGGCCTCGCCACCGAAGGCCACCACGAAGGTGTGTCCCCGGTGCGCATGGATGTAGGGGGCGGCATGGCGGAGGCTCTGTGTGTGGAAGGCGGACACGTCGCGTGCAGGAACCCATGAGGTGGGATCCATTGTAGCGTTTCCGCTAGGGGGTGACTCGCCGTAGCCCATCTCCGCGGAGCGGCCGAGGCGGGCGCCGGCCTGGATCCGGGCTGCCGTCCGTCTGGCTGCGAAACGCCGTCAACGCCTCAACGACCAAGGCCCAGACGCCCGATCCCGGTGCGAGTGACCGCCCGTTGTAACCCCGTCACATGGATCGGAAGAAACAGCTATCCAACAGTCTCGCCCTGAGCGTCCCGGATCATCACCTCATCCAATGGCAGGTGTGAGGTCGGCGTGTAGATGTCCTTGGGTCCCAAGGCCGTGACGATGTCCATGAGCTCTCGACATTTCTCGGACGGAAGTTTGGAAGTCCATTTGGTCACGAGCCAGTGTGGGTCACGTTTTTCGGAACGTAGAACCTTTGCGGTTTCGGCGTCGGACTGGGATACGGAACGGGAGGGTCTACGGAGCTGGTCCCGAAGACGGTCCTCGTCGGGCAGCCCGGCCTCTCGTTGGATTTTTGACAGCACGGGACCAGGATCCAGGACGATCTGCTCGTAGGTGATCAGCCCCTGGCGCGCAGCGTCGTTGTTCAAAGCCACCACGTTCTGCAGGCACCAGTCCACCACCTTGCGTTCCAGGTCGTCCCCGCCCGCGGCGATGTCTCGGGCGATGCGCCGTTGTTCGTCGGTGAGGTGCTCGGCGAAGTGGGATTCGAGGAAGGCCCCAAGACGGGGAGTCACTTCGCGTGACAGGGCCACCGGTATGGGATGGCGGATGAGGTAGAAGGTCTTGGCGCCGAACTCGCGGGTCACCCAGTCGATGCGGTCTTCCAGCGCATGGAGGATTTTGAACACGATGCGATGGGTGCGGAAACGCCAATGGCGTTCCGTGGGCAGCAGATTTTTGAAGGCGACGCTGGATCGGCCTTACAAGAAATCCTGAAGGTACGCTTGGATGCGAGGACGGTTGGCTGGGTCATAGAGTTCGTGCCACTCCCGCATGCCCAGGGCGCCCCGCACGTAAGGATCGCGGAGGTCGAAGGGCTCGTTGCAGAATTTGAAACCCGGCTGGCTGAGGAAAAGTTCGGCTAGCCAGGTGGAGCCGCTGCGGGGGGTGGAGAACACGAACACCGGGGGGTGATCCGGGTCGTGACGGTGCCAGTTGTCGAGCCGACGGACGAAGGGTTTCAGCGTGTCCTTGAAGGCCTGGATCATGGCGTGCATGAGGGTCTCGA
>JALSSO010000131.1 GCA_026984215.1 Gammaproteobacteria bacterium
CGCTTCGCCTTGGTGCTCACGGTGGCGGCCATCCCGGTGGCGCTGCCGGCGGTGCTCTCGGTCACCATGGCCATCGGGGCGCTGAATCTGGCGCGCCGCAAGGCCATCGTCTCCAAGCTCACCGCCATCGAGGAGCTGGCCGGGGTGGACGTGTTCTGCTCGGACAAGACCGGGACGCTCACGCAGAACCGGATGCGGGTGGCCGACCCCGTGGTGTTCCAGGGGCACGACGAGCGGGAGCTGTTCCTCACGGCGGTGCTGGCCTCGCGGGAGGAGAACCGGGATCCCATCGAGATCCCGCTGTTCGAGACCCTGCGCAGCCGTTTCCCCGACGTGGATCTGTCCGCCTACCGACAGGTGCACTTCACCCCGTTCGATCCGATGCGCAAGCGCACCGAGGCGGAGATCGAGGCCGGGGATCGGCGCTTTACGGCCATCAAGGGGGCGGCGCAGGTCCTCATGGAGCTCGCCGGTGTGGACGAGGACAGGGGCAAGGCGATCCAGAAAGAGCTGGACGCCCTGGCCGCCAAGGGCTACCGGGTGCTGGCCGTGGCCCGCGCCGAAGCCGGCCGGGTCGAGCTCCTCGGGCTGATCCCCCTGTTCGACCCCCCGCGCGAGGACTCCCGCCAGGTGATCGCCGACATGCGCGCCCATGGGGTGCAGGTCAAGATGGTCACCGGCGACAACATCGCCATCGCCCGCGAGATCGGGCGCATGCTGGGGCTCACCGGTCGGGCCATCCGCCCCCATGAGCTCAAGGGACTGGGCAACGAGGAGCTGTTTCTACTGGCCCGGATCGTCAGCAAGGGCATCCTCAAGCGCTTGTCCCCGGAGGTGGACGAGACCGAGGCCGAGCGCTTCGCCGCGCAGATCGTGGACGAGGTGGAGAAGGCCTTCGAGACCGCGGAGCTGGAGGGCGGATTCCTCAAGGCCCACGAGTCGGCCATCATCCGCGTCATCGAGACCGTGGACATCTTCGCGGAGGTGGTGCCGGAGGACAAATACCACATCGTCGACACCCTGCAGAAGGCCGACCACATCGTGGGCATGACCGGCGACGGGGTCAACGACGCCCCCGCGCTCAAGAAGGCCGACTGCGGCATCGCCGTGGCCAACGCCACCGACGCGGCCCGGGCCGCCGCCGACATCATCCTCACCGCGCCGGGCCTGTCGGTGATCAACGAGGCCATCAAGCAGGCACGCATCACCTTCGAGCGGATGAAGAGCTACTCCATTTTCCGCGTGGCCGAGACCATCCGCATCATCCTGTTCATGACGCTGTCGATCGTGGTGTTCAACTTCTACCCGATCACGGCGCTCATGATCATCATCCTGGCCCTGCTCAACGACATCCCCATCCTGGCCATCGCCTACGACCACACCAAGATCCAGACCGCGCCGGTGCGCTGGAACATGCCCGAGATGCTCACCGTGGCGAGCACGCTGGGCATCACGGGGGTGCTGTCCTCCTTTCTGCTGTTCTTCATCCTCATGGAGCTGAAGTTCAGCACGCAGATGATCCAGTCGTTCATGTTCGCCAAGCTGGTCATCGCGGGCCACGGCACCATCTACAACACGCGCATCGACGACTGGTTCTGGAAACGGCCCTACCCTTCCTGGATCCTGTTCGGCGCCACCTTCTCCACCCGGGTCCTGGGCACCCTGATCGCCGTCTACGGCTTTCTCATCACGCCCATCGGCTGGACCTACGCCCTGTACATGTGGGCCTACGCGCTGGCCTGGTTCGTCTTCAACGACGTCATCAAGATGGCCACCTATCACTTCCTGCGCCGGCGGGGGCTGTACGGCTGAACCGGCCGCGGACGTCCCTTCTCCCCCCGGCCTCGGGCCGGCGGCGCGGCGAACACGACGATCGGCACGGCACGGACGAGGGACGGCGGAGTCCCGCCCGGGCCGCGCTGTTAGGATCATCCCTGTCATGGCCCGTCCCCGCTTCCACCGCACCGCCGAGGCCTCGCGCCCGCCGGCCGGCCGCTCGCTGTGGCGGCTGTACGGTTTCATCGTGCTGAGCTCGGTGGCGGTCGGCCTGGGCGTGCTCTACCTGCAATGGCGCAATGTGGAGCAGGCGGCCGTCACGGAACTGCGCTACGCCAATGCGCAGGTCGTGGACACGATGCAGGTGGTGCTGGACAAGTACGAGTCCCTGCTCGAACTGCTGGGCGAGCGGCTGCTGGAGCTCGGCGGACTGGACGGCACGCCCGCGGCGCGCAGCCTCGTGGATCACCTGCTGGAGAAAAACCCCGAACTGGTCGGTTTCGGGCTGGCCGACACCGAGGGCGACCTGCTGCTCACCAGCTCCAACATCGACCGCGACCGCGTGCCGAACCTGCGGCGTGCCCCGGAGACGGCCGCCACCTTCGAACAGGCCCTGGCCGCCCGGCGCATGGTGATCGGCCGCACGTACTACATGGCGGCCGTCAAGCGCTGGATCATCCCCATGCGTTACGCGCTCCGGGACGGCGACGGGCGTGCGGTGGCGGTGATGGCCACGGGCCTCGCCCTGGAGTCCGAAGGCAGCCTCTGGTCGCGGCGCAGCATGCCCCAACACATCGAGTTCGTGGTGATCCGCGGGGACGGTTACCGCCAGTACGGGTCCCATGTCCCCGCCTCGGAGCGCGACCGCTACTACGAGGCCACCGTGGACGGGCGCCTGCGCGCCGCCTATTTGGAACGGATCCATGAAACGACCCGGCCCGGCCCTGAGAGGCCCCGCGACGGGTCCTGGACCCACACCTACGCCCCGGACTATGCCGGCCGCTGGGGCCTGCGCGTGATCGGCGCGGTACCGCGCTATGGCTATGTCGTGCTCACCAGCATGGCCCTGCCCGTGCTGATCGGGCGTTTCGCCCTGCCCGCCGCCCTCACCCTCCTGGTCCTGCTCGCGTTCAACGGCGTGTTGCTGCAGGTGTTCCGATCCGTCGTCCGCCTCCAGGAAACCACCCGGCGCCGGCTCCAGTACCAGGCCAGCCACGACGCGTTGACCGGCCTGCCCAACCGCAGGCACCTGCTGGCGATGTTCCCCGGATGGAGTGCGAGCTGCGCGCACGGCTATTGCGTGTTGTTCGTCGACCTGGACAACTTCAAGGCCATCAACGACCTGTACGGGCACTCCGTGGGCGATACGGTGTTGCGCGAGGTGGCGCGGCGCCTCAGCGCCTCCTTTCCGATGGCCCCGAAGTTCCGCCAGGGCGGAGACGAATTCATCGTGCTGCTCGATCATCCTTACACCCAGGGCGTGGAGGCCCGCTGTCGCGCCTTCCTGAACCGCCTGGGCGAGCCCTTGACGGCGGGCGAGTTGAGCTTCTCCCTGCGCGCCAGCATCGGCGTCACCCAGGCCCCGGAAGACGGCGTCGAGCTCGAAGAGCTGCTGCGCAAGGCCGACATGGCCATGTACGAGGCCAAGCGCCTGCACAGCGGCGTGCACCGCTACACCGGGGTGATCGAGCAGCAGCGGGAGCGGGCGAGCCGCATCGAGCGGGCGCTGGAGCATGCGCTGGAGCGCGAGGAATTCACCGTGCTGTATCAGCCCCAGATCGACGCGCGCAGCGGCGAGGTGGTGGGGGCGGAGGCCTTGCTGCGCTGGACCAGCGGCGAGTTGGGCCCCGTCTCCCCGGACGAGTTCATTCCCGTTGCCGAGGCCGCGGGGCTCCTGTGCGAGATCGGTGCCTTCGTGGTCCGCACGGTGTTGCGGGACGGCCCGCGCCTGGCCGCCACCGCCCACGTCAACCCCGTGCGCATCGCGATCAACGTTTCCGTCTGCCAATTGTTCGATGCGGACTTCATGGACTGGCTCCTGGCCATCCACCGGAACGAACGCGGGGCGGGCATGCGGCTCGTGGTGGAAGTGACCGAGAGCATGTTCATCCGGGACCAGGGCCACGCGCGGGAGGTGCTGGCGGCGCTGCGCCGGGAAGGCATCGAGGTGTCGCTGGACGATTTCGGCACGGGTTATTCCTCGCTCAATCTGCTGACCAAGCTGCCCATCGACGAGGTCAAGATCGACCGCGAGTTCGTGCGGGACATCCTCTCCGACGAGCAGGACTATCAGCTGGTGCGCGGCGTCATCGGGCTGGGGCGCAGCCTTGGGATCCCGGTGCTGGCCGAGGGGGTGGAGACGGCCGAGCAGGCGCGCATGCTCACCGAGGCCGGCTGCGGCCGGCTGCAGGGTTACTTCTTCGGACGGCCCATGCCGCTGCAGGACCTGGTCGCGCTCCAGCGGGGGTGGCGACAGATGCAACCCGCCGTTCTGGACGGCGGCGGCCGCAGGGGCCGATAGCCGCAGGCCTCATCGGCTCCGGGCGGCGGCGGTCGCAAGCGTCTGCCCGCGTTCCACGAAGCGCCGGCGCGTGAGGCGACGGTAGACGATCTCCACGAAGAAGCTGCCGCCCAGCACCCCCCAAGTGCCCCAGAAAGCACTGCGGTCGGTGCGCCACTGATACGCCTGCAGCACCACGAAGACCAGACCCACCAGCAGCAGACTCGTCGCGATCACCGCGCCACGGCCCCCGTATTGCCGCCGCAGGCGCCAATGGGCCACCAGGACGAAGAAATAGATGCAGATCATCACGCTGCTGGTGACCGCGGCGATGCCGTTGAGGTCGAGCAGCAGCGCAAAGGCGATGCCGAGTCCCGCGGTGAGATACAGGCCCTCCACGGACCCGAACCAGAGCTTGCGGCGGAACACGGCGGGCAGCTCGCCGTCACGGGCCAGTGCATAGGCGACGTTGGCGCCCCCGAACAGGGTGGCGTTGAGGGCCGAGGCGATGGAAAACAGGGCACCCACGCTGACCAACACGAACCCCCAATGTCCGAGGAACGGGCGGGCCGCCACCGCCAGGGCGTTTTCCTCGGCACGCACCAGCGCCTCCAGCGGCAGATTACCCACCGCCACGATCGCCACCAGCACGTAGACCACCGTGACCACGGCGATGCTGAGGTAGATGGCCCGCGGCACCGTGCGGGCCGGATCGGCCATATGCTCCGAGGCGTTCGTCACCAAACCGAAGCCCATGTAGGAGAGAAAAAACACCGCCACCGCATCCAGCATGCCGCGCAGCTCGCCGACGCCGAAGGCCGGCCGGATCCAGTCGGGATCGACCGAGCCGATGCCCACGACCACGAACACCCCCAGGATGCCGAGCTTGACCAGCACGATCGCGAGCTCGGCCCGACCCACCGCGCTGGAACCGAGCAGGCCGAGGGCGAGGAACGCCAGCACCACGCCCGCCTCCACCAGGCCCCGCGCGGGGACGCCAGCTGGCAGTCCCACCAGATCCTGGAAGTATCCCGCGAAGCCCTTGGCGAACAGGCCGATGGAGACCACGTAGGTGAGCCAGAACACGAAGCTCAGCGCCCCGGTGAGCACCCCGTCCCCCAGTCCCTTGAGGATGAACTCCATGGGGCCGGCGTCGGATACGATGCGGCTGCCCAGATGTGCGTAGGAGTACGCCACCGCCAGGGCCACCAGCCCCGAGAAGACGAACACCAGCGGCAGATTGTGGCCGGCGATCCGCGCGCCCAACCCGAAGATCGAGAAGATACTGGCGCCCACCATGGTGCCCACGGCCAGCGCCGTGGCCTCCAGCAGACCGATCCCGTCGCCGCCGGGGCTGCCGGCCACGTTCATGCATCCGGGCCCGGATCGGGGACCCGGGAGACGCCGGCGCCCCGCCAAGGCCGACCGTTGCGCTGCATCGTCGGTTCTCCCCCTAGAACCTATTCCGCCGGTGACCGCCCGTGGTGACGATCCCGGATGCCCACGATACACGATCCCGCCGGCTTGTGGGGACAAACTTGCCTCCGGCCCCCGATCGGCCTATAACCCCGGGGCAGTCCCATCCACCACGGATCCCTCCCCGCATGAGCAAGAAGCCGTTGATCGCGCTACCCCTGCTACTGACGGCGCTGGCCGTGGCCGCCTGGTGGTTCTGGCCACGCCTGCATCCCCGGGAGGACACCGCGCGCCTGACCCTGTACGGCAATGTGGACATCCGCGAGGCGCGCCTGGCCTTCAATGCCTCCGAGCATGTGGACCGGATCCTGGTGCAGGAGGGCGATCACGTCCGCAAGGGGCAGCTGCTGGCCGTGCTGCATCGGGACCTGCTCGAGGCGGAGGTGGCCCGGGCCAAGGCCCAGGTGGAGGCCCAGCGGCAGGTGCTCGCCAAGCTGGAGGCCGGCGCGCGGCCCGAGGAGATCGACAAGGCCCGCGCCGACCTGGAGGCCGCGCGCGCCCGCGCCCGGTCGGCGCGGGACACCTGGCGGCGCCTGGAGCGGCTGGCGCGCAAGAAACTCGCCTCGCAGGAAGAGGTGGAGAACGCCCGCGGCGCCGCGCAGGCCGCCGAGGCCCAGGCCCAGGCGGCCGAGGCGGCCCTGCGGCTGCTGCTGGCCGGGACACGCAAGGAGGACATCGCCGCCGCGCGGGCCGAGCTGGCCGCCCGGGAAGCCGCCCTGCGCCTGGCCGAGAGCCGCCTGGCCGAGACCGAGCTGCACGCACCCGCCGAGGGCGTGATCCGCGACCGCATCCTCGAGCCGGGCGACATGGCGGGTCCACAGACCCCGGCCCTGACGCTCGCCCTGCTCGATCCGGTGTGGGTGCGCGCCTACCTGCCCGAGCCCATGTTGGGCCGCGTACGCCCGGGCATGGCCGCGGCGATCCTCACCGACAGCCACCCGGGCAAACGCTATGCCGGCTGGGTGGGTTACATCTCGCCCACGGCCGAGTTCACGCCCAAGAACGTCGAAACCCCGGAGCTGCGCACCCGGCTGGTGTATCAGGTGCGGGTGTTCGCCTGCAACCCGCGGGAGGAGCTGCGTCTCGGCATGCCCGCGACGGTGGAGATCGATCTGGAACAGCCGGCCGGCACGGAACGGCCCCCCTGCCCCGGCCGGCAATGAGCCCGCCGGCCCTGCGTCTGGAGGCCGTCACCAAGCGGTTCGCCGCCGGCGACCGGGTGGTGACCGCGCTCGACGCCGTGGACATCGTGGTGCCGGCCGGAGGCATCTGTGGACTCATCGGCCCCGACGGGGCCGGCAAGACCACCCTGATGCGCCTGGCGGCCGGGCTGCTCGCCCCGGACACCGGCCGCATCGACGTGCTGGGCCTCGATCCGACGGCCGAGCCCCAGGCCGTGCAATCGGCCGTGGGCTACATGCCCCAGCGGTTCGGCCTGTACGAGGACCTCTCCGTGCAGGAGAACCTGGACCTGTATGCCGACCTGCACGGGGTACCGCACAGCCGGCGCCGGCAACGCTATGCCCGGCTCATGCGCATGACGGGACTGGCGCCGTTCACCCGCCGCCTGGCCGGGCGCCTGTCGGGCGGGATGAAACAGAAGCTGGGGCTGGCCTGCGCGCTGGTGGACCCACCCCGGCTCCTGCTCCTGGACGAACCCACGGTGGGCGTGGACCCGGTTTCACGCCGCGAGTTGTGGTCCATCGTGGTGCAACAGGTCGGCGAGGCGGGGATGACCGTGCTGCTCAGCACCGCCTATCTGGACGAGGCCGAACGCTGCGACCAGGTGATCCTGATCCACGAGGGGCGGGTCCTGGGCCAGGACGCCCCCGAGGGCTTCGCGCGCGAGGCGGCGGGGCGCAGTTTCGAGCTCGAAGCGCCCGGTGTGCACGCCCGGCGGCTGCAGAGCCGTCTCGCGCGCCTGCCGGGGGTGCTGGACGCCTCGGTGATCGGCGATCAGGTGCGCATCGTCACCACGCCCGGCTTCGATCCCGACCCGCGCGATCTCCTGCCGCAGATGCACGACCTCTCCATCCGCGCCGTGCCGCCGCGCTTCGAGGATGCCTTCATCCTGCGGCTGCGCGGGGCGGTCGGCGCCTCCAGCCCTGCGCCGATCGGCCCGATCCAGGTTTCCGCCGACCGGGATGAGACGGTCATCCGGGTCCGCAACCTGGAACGGCGCTTTGGCCGCTTTCGCGCGGTCAAGGGCGTGAGCTTCAGCGTGCGGCGCGGAGAGATCTTCGGCCTGCTGGGGGCCAACGGAGCGGGCAAGACCACCACCTTTCGCATGCTGTGCGGCCTGCTGCCGCCGTCCGGGGGCGAGCTCTCGGTGGCCGGACACGACCTGCGCCACGCCCGTGCCCAGGCCCGGGCACGCATCGGATACATGGCCCAGAAGTTCTCCCTCTACTCCAACCTCACCGTGTGGCAGAACCTCCGTTTCTTCGCCGCCGCCTACGGGCTGCGCGGCGCCCGGCATCGGCAACGGCTGCGCTGGGCGCTGGAAGGCTTCGAGCTCGGCGCCTTTCGCGACGTGAACGCCGGGGTCCTTCCCCTGGGCTACAAGCAGCGCCTGGCCTTCGCCGCCGCCCTCATGCACGAGCCCGAGATTCTATTCCTGGACGAACCCACCTCGGGCGTGGACCCGCTGGCCCGGCGCGAGTTCTGGGCCCGCATCAACGCCCTGGCCGAGGCCGGCGTCACCGCCCTGGTCACCACGCATTTCATGGAGGAGGCCAATTACTGCGACCGGCTGGTCATCATGGCCGACGGCGAGATCCTGGCCGAGGGCAGTCCCCACGAGATCCGCGCCCGGGCGCGCACGCCGGACCATCCGCGGCCCAGCATGGAGGACGCCTTCATCGGGCTCATCCAGGGACGGAGACAGGCCGCATGAACGCCGCCACCCGCATGCGCCTGCGCGGCATGATCCGCAAGGAGTCGCTGCAGATCGTGCGCGACCCCTCCAGTATCGCCATCGCCTTCGTGCTGCCCGTGATCCTGCTGTTTCTGTTCGGCTACGGTGTGTCGCTGGACGCCCGGCGCATCCCGCTGGGGCTGGTCATCGAGCAGCCCGACGCGGCCACCGCGGCGCTGGCCGGGGCCTTCGAGCGCTCGGAGTTCTTCGCCCCGCGGCGTTTCGCCAGCATCCAGGAAGCCCGCCGGGCGCTGGTGGAGCGGCGCCTGGACGGTATCGTCTGGATGCGGTCGGACTTCGCGCGGCGCCTGTTGCACGGGGACACCGCCCCCATCGCCGTGCTGGTCAACGGCGTCGACGCCAACCAGGCCCGGATCACGCAGGGCTACGTGCAAGGCGCCTGGCTCGCGTGGCTGGAACGCTACGCGGCCGCGCGGGGCCGGGCGTTGCCCGCCGGCGCCGCGCTGGAGCCGCGAGTCTGGTTCAACGCCGCCCTCGTCAGCCGGCACTTCCTGGTGCCCGGGCTGGTGGCCATCATCATGACGCTCATCGGCTCCCTGCTCACCGCCCTGGTGGTGGCCCGCGAGTGGGACCGCGGGACCATGGAGGCGCTGATGGTCACGCCGTTGCACATCCGGGAGCTCATCGCCGGGAAGCTCGTGCCCTATTTCGTCCTCGGCATGGGGGGCATGCTGTTCACGGTGGCGCTGGCCGTGTGGCAGTTCGACGTGCCGTTGCGGGGATCGCTCTGGGCCCTCGCGGGGGCGGGCGCCCTGTTCATGCTGGTGTCCCTGGCCATGGGGCTGGCCATCTCCTTTGCGGCCAAGAACCAGTTCGTCGCGGGGCAGGTGGCCATCGTGGTCACCTTCCTGCCCGCCTTCATCCTCTCGGGCTTCATCTTCGACATCCATTCCATGCCGGGCCCGATCCAGGTGATCACCCACGTGGTCCCGGCCCGCTACTTCGTGGCCATCCTGCAGAGCTTGTTCCTGGCCGGCGACGTGTGGCCGGTCTATTGGGCCAACATGGCGGCCATGGTCGTGCTGCTCGCCGCGTTCATGACGATGGTGCGGCGCAAGGCGCGCAAACGGCTGGAGTAGAGGCCATGGCCCGGAAACCCCCGTTCGCCGCCCTCCCGGGGGCGGGCCGAACCGGCTGAGGAGGCAACGAGATGCTGGCCCACATTCTTGCCCTGGCCCTGAAGGAGTTCCTGGCCCTGGTGCGCGATCCGCGCAGCCGCCTGGTGCTGATCGGCCCGCCCATCGCCCAGCTGATCGTGTTCGGCTACGCGGCCACCTTCGATCTGAAGGACGTCCCGGTGGCCGTGTACAACGAGGATCCGGGCGCAACCTCCCGCGCGCTGATCGCGCACATCCAAGGCTCGCCCCACTTCCGCATCGTCGAGGCGGTGGACCACGAGGCCGCAATCGCCCCGCTGATCGACCGCAAACGGGTGCTGCTGGTCCTGCACGTGGGCCCACGGTTCACGGCGCGGCTGGCGCGCGGGGAGTCCGCGCCGCTGCAGGCGATCCTGGACGGGCGCAACTCCAACACGGCGATGCTCGCCCTCAACGACCTGCGCAGCGTGGTGCTCGCATTCAACCGCGAACTCGCCGCCCGTCAGGGCCGGCGCGATGCGGGCGCCGTGCTCCAGACGCGCGCCTGGTACAACGAACAGCTCGACTCCCAGTGGTTCATCGTACCCGGCATCGTGGGGCTGCTGACCTTGGTGGTGACCCTGGTGGTGACGGCGCTATCGGTGGCCCGCGAACGCGAGCAAGGCACCTTCGATCAGCTCCTGGTCACGCCGCTGCGCCCGGTGGAGATCCTCGTGGGCAAGGCCATCCCCGGCGTGGCGATCGGCGCGCTGGAAGGAAGCGTCATCATCGGCCTGGCCGTGGCCTGGTTCGGCGTGCCCCTGCGTGGGGAGCTCGCCGCGCTGTACCTCGGACTGGTGCTGTTCCTGCTCTCGGCGGTGGGCGTGGGACTGATGATCTCGGCCATCGCCGTGACCCAGCAGCAAGCGGTGCTGGGCGCCTTCCTGTTCCTGGTGCCCGCCGTGATCCTGTCGGGCTTCGCCACCCCCATCGCCAACATGCCCGAGGCGGTGCAGTGGCTCACCTACCTGGATCCGCTGCGCTATTTCCTGATCGTGGTGCGCGCCGTGTTCCTGGAGGGCGCCGATCACACCCTGCTGATCCACCAATACTGGCCCATGGCGCTCATCGGGCTGGTCACCCTGGCGGCGGCGGGATGGCTGTTCCGCCACCGGATGTACTGAGGCCGTGGCGGCAGGGGTCAGTCTCCCCCCGGCAGCAGGGCCAGGATCTCCTTCAGCCGCTGCTCCTCCTCCTTGAGGGTGTCGCGGAAATCACCCCGTTGGGTGTCGGAGATCTCGGCGCGCAGTTCCGACAGATAGATGTCCAGGGCCTTGCGCAGGGCCCGGGTCTGCGACTCGTCGAGGTTCAGCGTGATCATGGTTCGATCCTCTCCCGTGCTCGGACAGGGTCCTGCCTACAAGGGTGCGCCAGGGGCCCGGCGGCGGGGGTGACCCAGGTCAAGCCCCCTCCGATTCACCGGGAGCGGGATCAGCCCGGCCGGCGCACGCCGTGACGCTCGAGAAAGCCCTCGATGAAGGGCCGCGGCCGCGCGCTGCTGAAGCGATCCACCACCCGCCCGTCGCGAAACAGGATGACCGTGGGAAAGCCCCGGACCTGATACCGGCCAGCGAGCTTCATGTTCTCCCCCTCGTCCACCTCCACCCGGGCCAGCCGCACCCGCCCGCCGTAGTCGGCCACCAACGAACGGAGCACCGGATCGATGACCAGGCAGGGCGCGCACCACGCCGCCCAGAAATCCACCAGCACGGGAACCGTGTGCGAGGCGCCCAGCACCCGCCGGTCGAACTCGTGCAGGTCCACGTCGTGGATCCAGTCGCCGCCGAGCCTGGAGTCGGACACCGGGACCCTCACATGCCAAAGCGGTATTCGGTGGTCTCGACGGCCCCGCTGGCGCGTACGCCGCGCAAGGCCAGCGCGTACTCGCGCAGAATGCCCAGGGCCCAGGCGATACGCCCGCGCAGATAGGCGTCGGCCTCGGGGTCGTTGGCCGCCGGATCGTCGTTGAGCACCCGTTCCACATCGCGCACGATCACGTGTTCGGGGATGTAGCACAGACGGTTGTTCTTGTAGCTGCTCATGCGCAGCTCGGCCACCGGGTAGGCCCCGCCCATCCCCGAGGAGACCGTCACGATCAGCGCCGGCTTGTGCGCCAGTTCCCCACGAGTCCAGAGCAGGAAAAAGTTTTTCAGCCCCGCGGGCACCATGCCATGCCACTCCGGCGAGACCACCACGAACCCGTCGCTGGAGGCCAGCCCGGCCGAGATCGGCGCCAAGCGCTCCTGCCAGGCCGGATCACCGTCCCAGATCCCCTGATCCCACAAGGGCAAGGGGTTGCCGGACAGGCTGAACAGCCAGGTCTCGTCGCACAACGACCGCTCCCGCAACGTGCGCTCCACGAAACGCGCCACCTTCAGGCTCTGCGCCTCGGACTCGGGCCGGTGGCTGCCGCTCACGATGGTGATCTTCATGCCGCGCTCCCCTGGGTGCCGTGTACCGGACGCGGAAGTGTACCAGCCCACGCCCCTACAAGAGCACCACGGCCCCCGGTATCCTTGGCGATCCGCGCCGCATGGAGCGCCCCCATGCCACCGGCCCTGTACGTACACCAATCCAACCGGCTGGAATACCTGGCTGATTCCCTGGCCGACGCCCTGGCCGCAGAGCGCGGAGACCCCTTGGCCGTGCGCCATGTGCTGTGCCAGTCTCCGCCGCTGGGCCGCTGGTTGCGCCACCGGGTGTGCCGGCGCCACGGGGTGAGCCTGTTGCTGGAGACGGGTCTGCCCGCGGGTTGGTTGTGGCGAACCGCCGCCGCGGCGTTGGGCCTGCCCCAGGGTGAAGATCCCCTGGCCCGCGAGCCCATGCAGTGGCGGTTGCACGCCCTGCTCGATCCCAACGCCCCGCTGATGGGCGATCCGGCCTGCCGGTCGCTGGCGCGCTATCTGGAGGACGATCGCACGGGACTCAAGCGCTGGCAGCTCGCCGGGCGCATCGCCGACGTCTTCGACCGCTACCAGTATCACCGGCCGGAGCTGATCCGCGCCTGGAGCCGGGGCGCGGAGGACGGCGGCTGGCAGGGCCGGTTGTGGCGCGCCCTGGCCGACGAGGCCCCCTGGCACCGCGTGGCCCTGCTCGACCGCTTCGTGGCGGCCCTGCGCCGGGAGGGGCTACGTCCCGCATGGCCGCCGCGCCTGGATCTGTTTTCCACCCACAACCTGCCGCCCCTGCTCCTGGAGGCATTCGCGGCCCTGTCCACGCAGGTCGCCGTGCACCTCTGGCTGCTGGTGCCCACGCCGGAGTACTGGGCGGATCTGACCAGCGCCCGCGACCAGGCCCGCCGCCGCCTCGAGCGGCCGGAGGAGACCGGCTACTGGCAGGCGGGGCATCCGCTGCTCACCCAGTGGGGCCGACAGGGCCAGGTCTTTCAGGATCTGCTGCTCGAACTGGACGCCGGGATCGTCGAGGGGCTGGAACACTTCGAACCGCCGGCGGGCGACACCTTGCTGGCGCGCGTGCAGGCGGCCATCTGCCGCGCCACCGAAGCGCGGGCCGGTCCCGAGTCCGCCCGCGAGGACGAGGCGGGCGCCGGTCCCTCGATCCAGGTCCATGTCTGCCATGGTCCCCTGCGCGAGTGCCAGGTATTGCACGACCGCCTGCTCCATTGTCTGGCGGCGGACCCCACCCTGGAGCCCGAGGACATCCTGGTGCTGGTCCCCGAGATCAGCCGCTACGCCCCGTACATCGAGGCAGTGTTCGGGCGGGAGCCGCGCGCGGGCGAGCGGCGCCTGCCCTTCAACCTCTCCGACGTCGTGCTCGCCGACGAACACCCCCTGATCCGCGCCTTTCTGCAACTGTTGGAACTGCCCGAGAGCCGCTTCACCCGGGCCGAGGTGCTGGCCCTGCTGGACGTGCCGGAGGTGCGCCGCCGCTTCGGGATCGAGGACGAGGCGGCGGGCGAGCTGGCCGAGCACTTCGACCGACTGCGGGTCTATTGGGGTCTGGACGGCCGGGACAAGGCCGCCCGCCTCGATCTACCGGCCATCGACGAGAACACCTGGAACCAGGCATTCCAACGCCTACTGGCCGGTTTCGCCCTGGGCGAGGATGCCCTGTACCGGGACATCGCACCCCAACCCGGCGTCACCGCCGCCACGGGCGATCAGGCGGCCCGCTTCTTCGAGCTGCTGGGGGTATTGCGCCAAGCCGCGCTGGAGCTCGCTCGACCGCGCCCGCCGGGCCACTGGGCGCGCACGCTCGGAAACCTGGTCGATGCGCTGTTCGGCGAGCGCCCCGACGAGGAGGGCCGCCTGGACCGAATCCGCGAGGCCCTGGGCGAGCTGGACCGGATCGGCGAGACCACCGAAGCCCCCCTGTCCCCCACGGTGCTGCGGCACTGGCTCGAGGGCCGGCTGGCCACGCGCGACGAACGGGGCCGGTTCTATTCCGGTGGGGTGACCTTCTGCGCCATGCAACCCCTGCGGGGCGTGCCGTTTCGCGTGATCTGTGTGCTCGGCTTGCAGGAGGCGGCCTTTCCGCGCCGGCGCCGGCCAGCCGAGTTCGACCACATGGCCGAGCGCTGGCGGCACGGCGATCCGGACCCGGGGCTCGAGGACCGCTACCTCTTCCTGGAGACCCTGCTGGCGGCCCGGGAGCGCCTGATCCTGAGCTACACCGGCCGCGACCTGCGCAGCAACCAGCCGCTGCAACCGTCCGTGATCCTGCAGGAGCTGCTGGACCACCTGGATCAGCGCTACCGCCTCGACGGACAGCCGCCGACGGAGCGTATCGTCCGGGTCCACGCCCTGCAGCCCTTCGGGCGGGCCAACTACACGGGTACGCCGCCGCGGGCCTTCGATCCACGCTGGCTGGCCGTCGCCCGCGCCCTGGTGAATCACCGTCCTCCCGCGCCGAACCCCGAATGGCCGAAGCTGGCGGTGGAGGCCCCCGTCCTGGACGAGCGGGCCGTGAGTCCGGCGGCGCTGGCCCGCTTTCTACGCGATCCCGCGCGCCGGTTCGTACAGCAACAGCTGCGCCTGTTCCAGCCCGGCGAGACCGCCGTGGCAGAGGACGAACCCTTCGAGCTGGCGGGTCTGGAGGACTGGGCGCTGCGCCAGCGCTTGCTGGAGGCCCTGCTCACCGCCGAGGCGGGCGCCGATACCGAGCGCGCCTTGCGCGCCGAGGGGCTCCTGCCGCACGGCGCCCCCGGCCGCCGGGTGCTCGAAACCGCACGCGCCGAGGTCGAGTCCATCCTCGCCCGGGCGCAGCTCGACCCGCCCCTGCGGCCCGCGCCGGTGGACGTGGCGCTCGACCTCACCGTGGACGGGGAATCCTGGCGCCTGTCCGGGCGACTCACGGCGCATTACTCTGGCGTCGGGCTGTTGCACGTGGCGGCGGGCAAACTGCGGATCGCCGACCTGCTGCCCCTGTGGGTCGCTCACCTGTGCCTGGCCGCGGCGGGCACGCCGGCCACGGCCGCCCGCTGGATCGCCAACGACCGACTGGTCGCGCTCGCCCCGGTCGCGCCCGAGTCGGCCCGGGAATACCTGGCCCGGCTGGTGGCGGTGTACCGCGAAGGGCAGCAGCGGCCCCTGCCCTTCTTCCGTCGCACCGCCTCGGACTGGGCGGCGAAGCTGCAGAAAAGCCCCGACGACCGAGCGGCGGCCCTGAACGCCGCGCGCAGGACCTGGACGGGATCGATGAAGTCCCCGGGCGAGCGCGAGGGCTTCTACATCCAGACGCTGCTACGCGGCCGGGACTGGGTCCCCGACGAGGACTTCGAGCGCCTGGCCGAGCGGATCCTCGGGCCCTTGCTGGCCCACCTGGAGGTCTCATGAGCCCCTCCCACCCTCTGGACATCGCGGCGCTGGAACGCGGCCGGATCCATCTCATCGAGGCCAACGCCGGCACGGGCAAGACCTACGCCATCGCCAACCTGTGCCTGCGTTTCGTGCTGGAGGGGGTGGCGGTGCGCGAGCTGCTGGTGGTGACCTTCACCCGCGCCGCCACCGACGAACTGCGCGGACGCATCCGGGCGCGGATCGAGGCGGCGCGGCGGGTGCTCACCGGCGAGGAAGTCGTGCCCTGCCACGGCGCCGATCCGTTCTTCGAGGGCCTGCCGGCGCGCTACCCCCCGGGGCCCGAACGCGACCAGGCCCTGCTGCGCCTGGAACTCGCCCTGTATGACATCCACGAGGCGGCCGTTCACACCATCCACGGCTTCTGTCAGCAGGCGCTGGCCGACCAGGCCTTCGCCAGCGGCCAGCTCTTCGAGCTGGAGGCCGCCGACGACACGGCGCTGCGCGAGCGCGTGCTGCGGGACTGGTGGCGCCTGCAGACCTACCCGGCCCGCGACGAGGCGTTCGACGTCTTCCTCCAGGCCGCGGGCTCCTTCGCCCGGATGACCGCCCACATGGACTGGCTGCTCCGGGCCGGCGGGCCGGAACTGCATCCTCCGCCGCCCGAGGCGGACCGCCTGCAGGCCCTGGAGGGGCTGGTGCGCGATGCGCTCGCCCGGCTCGCCCGGCAGTGGCGGGCCCATGGACAAGCGGCCCGCGCCCTGTTGCTGGAACACAAGGCCCTGAGCCGACGCGCGACAAACGGGCAGAAGCCGGAGGATCTGGAACCGGTGCTGAACGCCCTCGACCACAAGCTCCGCGCCGATCCCCCCCGACTGCCGCAGCGGCGCGAGCTGGAGCGGATCGCCCGTTCCCAACTGGATTTCAAACCCACGGGGACGCATCGCGAGGACTTCGACCGCGCCCCCTTCACGCAGGCCGACGAACTCCTGGACTGCCTCCTCGAATTGGAACGGCAACGCGGGTTGCATCTGATGGCGCGGATGCGCGATCACGCGCGGCGCCGCCTGACCGAGCTCAAGACCCGCCGCGGGCTGTTGGCCTACGACGACATGATCCTGCGCTTGCACGAGGCGCTGCACGCCGGCGACGAACGGGCCCGGACGCTCGCCGAGCGCCTGGCCGAGCGCCATCCGGTGATCCTGGTCGACGAGTTCCAGGACACCGACCCCCTCCAGTACGCCATCTTCGCCCGCATCCACGCGGCCGCCAAGGATCACGCCCTGATCCTCATCGGCGACCCCAAGCAGGCCATCTACGGGTTCCGCGGCGGCGACATCTTCACCTACATGCAGGCGCGCGACGAGGCCGACCAGCACTGGAACCTGGCCACCAACTGGCGCTCCACGCCCGAACTGATCGCCGCGGTCAACCACCTGTTCTCCGGAGAGCGGCCCTTCGCCTACGAGACGATCTCCTACGCACCCTCCGCCCCCGCCCCGGAGCCGCTGCGCAAGGCCCGCCCGCTACGCCTGGGCGGGCAGACGCTGCCCGCCCTGGTGGTCCAGGAACTCTCCCTGGGCGAGAACGGCAAACCGCTGAGCAAGGAACGGGCCGGCGCCTACGTCCGGGAAGCGGTGGCGCAACGTATCGCCGAGCTGCTCTCGCACCCGGCCGCCCGCCTCGGCGACCACCCCCTGCAACCCGGGGACATCGCCATCCTCGTGCGCACCCACCGCGAAGGTACGGCGTTGCGCCAGGCCTTGCTCCAGCGCGGCATCCGCTCGGTCTCGGTGGGTCAGGAGCGGATCTGGCAAACCCCGGAGGCCGAGGGACTCCAGTGGCTGCTGCAAGCCGCCCTGCTGCCCGAGGACCGGGCCCTGGCCCGCCAGGCCCTGGCCGCGCCGTTTCTCGCCCTGCCGCCCGAGGCCCTGCACGCGTTGGTCACCGATCCCGAGCGCTGGGGGACGTGGGTGGAGCGGCTGCACGAGGCCCACGAACTGTGGCGCCGGCGCGGGTTCATGGCCGCGTTCCAAGGCCTGCTGGACGCCTTGGCCGGTCTGCACGACCCCGCCCCCGAGCCGCTGCCCGACGCTTGGCTGGCCCGGCTCCCCGACCCCGAGCGCACCCTGACCAACCTGCTGCACCTGGCCGAACTCCTGCAGGAGGCGGCCCGGGAACACGCCGGGGGCGAGGCCCTGCTGGCCTGGATGCGCCGCCAAGGGGAGGACACCCGCCAGGACGAGCACCTGCTGCGCCTGGAAAGCGACGAGGACCTGGTGCAGATCGCCACCATCCACGCCGCCAAGGGTCTGCAGTACCCGGTGGTCTTCCTCACCGACCTGTGGTCCTGCCGGCCCGTCCATCCCCGAGGCGAAAACACCCTGCGCTGGCACGAGCGCCGCCACGACGGGGGCTTCATCCATTACTACCAGCCCTGGATAGCGCAGGACGACCCGCACCTGGCGCGCGCCGACCGCGAACGCCTGGCCGAGGATCTGCGGCTCGCCTACGTGGCGCTCACCCGCGCCGAGTCCCACTGCCACGTCTTCTTCGGCCCGGCCGGCGATGCCAAGCATCCGGGCCACGCCGGCAACACCGCCCTGGCCTGGCTGCTGTCCGACCGCAGCGCCGACCTGGAGCACGACCCGTTCGCCGGAGAGATCGGTTTCGAGCGCCTGGAGCCCTGCGCGCACATCGCCCGGCTTGCACCCCGCCCGCTCGACCCGCCGCGCCGGCTGGACACCCCGCGGGCGGCGGCCGAGACCCTGGCCGCGGCCCGCATCGAGCGCAGCGTGCGCACCGACTGGCGCATCGCCTCGTTCACGGCGCTCACCCGCGACGTACATCAGGCCACCCAGGCCCCGGCCGCCACCGGCGCCGAGGACTTCGCCCTGGCCTACCCGGCCGGCGCGCGGGTGGGGCGTTTCCTGCACGCCCTGCTGGAGCAGATCGATCCCGTCCGCCCCTTGGAACCCCAGCTCCGAGAACTCGCGCCCCGGGCGGCCCTGCGCTACGGCCTCGACCCGGAGCAGGACTTCCCTGGGTTGGCCGGTTGGCTGGGCGACGTACTCCACACGCCCTTGCAGGCCTCGGGACCGTGCCTGGCCGAGCTCGATCCACGCCGCCAACTGCGCGAGCTGCCCTTCGACTTCGGCACCGGACGGGTGGACCCCGGGCGCCTGGACGCCCTGCTCGCGGAAGCCGCCGGGCCCGCGCGCCCGCCGCTGCGCTTCGAGCGCTTCCAAGGCCTGGTGACGGGGGTCATCGACCTGGTGTTCGAGCACGGCGGCCGTTACTACCTGGCCGACTACAAGAGCAACCTGCTCGGACGCCGCCTGGAGGACTACGCCCCCGAACGGCTGGCGGCCGAGATCGCCGCCCGGCGCTACGACCTGCAATACCTGCTCTACACCCTGGCCCTGCACCGCCACCTGCGCCTGCGCCTGGCCGACTACGACTACGAACGGCATTTCGGGGGCGTGTATTACCTCTTCCTGCGTGGCATGCGGCCGGCCCACGGCCCGAGCCGGGGCGTGTTCCACGCCCGCCCGCCGGCCGCCCTGGTCCATGCGCTGGACACCGAGATCTTCGCCCTGCCCGAGGCGCGGCCATGAAACTGCCCGAGGTGCTCGACCACCCCGCCGTGCCCCCCCTGGCGCGCCAGTTCGCGCGCTTCTGCGCCGGACTCGACCCCGAGGCGGGCGAGCTCGCCCTGCTGACCGCCGCGGCCCTGGCCGCGCGCAACCTGCAGGGCGACACCTGTCTGGACCTGGCGCGCCTGGCCGGCCGGCCGCTGCTCTGCGGACCCGAGGGCGAGTGCCTGTTCCAGGCACCTTCCATCCCGCGCTGGACCGACGCCCTGCGGGCCGGGTTCGTGGGCGGGCCCGGCGACTACCAGCCCCTGGTGCTGGATGCCCGGCGCCTGTACCTGCACCGCCACTGGCGTGAAGAGACCGCCATCGCCGCCGCCCTGAAGGCCCGCATGATCCCCGTGGACACGGATCCGGACTGGGCGCGCGCGCGCCTGGATGCGGTGTTCGGCCCGCTCGATACCGGGGCGCCGGCCTACGGGCAGCGCCTGGCGGTGGCCATGGCCCTGACCCGGCGGCTGACCATCGTCACCGGCGGACCCGGCACCGGCAAGACCACCACGGTGATCCGCCTGCTCGCCCTGCTGTTGGAGCGCGAGCCCGGCCTGCGCATCGCCTTGGCCGCCCCCACCGGCAAGGCGGCGGCCCGCCTGGCCGAGAGCATTGCGGCGCAGATCGGGGATCTGGCCGCCGTCCCCGAGGCGGTGCGGGCGCGCATCCCGCGCCAGGCGGCCACGCTGCACCGCCTGCTCGGGTGGACGCCCACCGGCTTCACCCACCATGCGGCCAACCGCCTGCCCGTGGACTGCCTGGTGGTGGACGAGTGTTCCATGGTGGACCAGGGACTCATGGCCGCGCTGTTGGAGGCCCTGCCCGGGGCGGCGCGGCTCGTCCTGCTGGGCGACCGCGATCAGCTCGCCTCGGTGGAGGCGGGCAGCGTCCTGGGCGATCTGACGGGCCGCGGCGCGGCCCTGGTGCTCTCACCCGGGCGGGCGCGCGAGCTCGAGGCCCTCATGGGCGGCCCCCTGCCCGAGGCACTGGTCTCACCCGACGCCCCCGGCATCGCCGACCACATCGCCTGGCTGCGCCACAGCTACCGCTTCGCGGCCGGTGGCGGCATCGGGCGCCTGGCGGCGGCGGTGAATCGGGCCGATGTGGCGGCGGTGCAGGACCTCATGGAATCCGGGGATGCCGAGCTCGGCTGGCTGCCCTCCAGCCCCGGCCAGCCGCCGGCGGCGGTACTGCAATGGGCCCTGGACCACTATCTGCCGGTCTTCCAGGCCGATTCCGCCGATCGCGCCCTGGCGCGCTTCGAGTCGGCCCGCCTGCTCACCGCGCTGCGCAAGGGGCCCTGGGGCGAGAGGGCGCTGGGCCGCGACCTGCATGCGGCGCTGCTGCGGCGGGGGCTGGCCGCCGGCCCGGACGAACGCCGGCCCTACCGGGGCCTGCCCGTGCTGATCCTACGCAACGACGTGGAGACCGGCCTGTTCAACGGCGACACCGGCATCTTCTGGCCGGACGCGGCCGGGCGACTGCGTGCCTGGTTCCGGCGCCCGCAAGGTCTGCAGGGATTCGGGCCGCATCAGCTCCCCGCCTGGCAACCGGCCTGGACCCTCACCGTCCACCGCAGCCAGGGTTCGGAGTACGACCAGGTGCTGCTCGTGCTGCCGCCCGAAGCCTCCCCCGTGGTCACCCGCGAACTCGTCTACACCGGCCTGACCCGCGCACGGCGCCGCTGCACCCTGGTCTGCGCCGGCGACCGCCTGCTCCTGGACATCGGCCGGCGCATCGAACGCGACTCCGGCCTGGCCGAACGGCTGGGCTGGCCTCAGCCCGCGTGATTCGTCTCAGCCGCCACGGCGGCGCGCTGGGGGAGAAAAGATCCAGCGTCGCTGGCTGAATGCCAGCTCCGCCACGGCCACTGCCGCATAGAAGATCCACACCCAGCGCAGGCTTTGCCGGTCATCGCGCCACAGCCATGCCATCAACGCCGCCCAGGAAGCCAGTGTGAGCAACATGGCCAGGGCTGGCCACAGGGCGCGCAGACCGATGTGGGCGCGCAAGCGCCAGGCTGAGAGATTGATGGCGAAGAAAATGAGCAGGAAGGTGGAGCTGGCGAACGAGGAGATCAGGGTCAGGTCGGCCAAATTGACGAACACCAGCGTGATCCCGCTGATGAGGATCAGGCTGGCCCAGGGGATGTTGTCCTGCCGCCGACGCAGGCTGAACACGGCCGGCAGGTCGTCCTCCGTGGCCATGGCCGAGGCCAGTCGCGCCGTGCCGAACAAGGTGGCGTTGATGGCCGAGGCCGTGGAGAACATGGCGGCCACGCCGATCAGCACGAATCCCGCCCGGCCCAGAAACGGGCGCGCGGCCTCGGCCAGAGCATACTCCCCATAGCGACGGACCTCTTCGGGCGTGAGGTGGCCGACCGCCACCAGCGACACCCCGACGTAGACCACCACCGTGATGGCGATGGAGGCGAGGATGCCGCGGCGCAGGTTGCGCTCCGGATCCTCCATCTCGTTGACTGCATTGGGAATCAGCTCGAACCCCTCGTAGGCCACGAAGATGAGCGCCGCCCCCATCACCATGGCGCCGACGCCCCGATCCAGCACCGGCAGCAGACGGTCGACTTGCAGCGTCTCCAGACCGATCGCCGCGAACAGGGCCAAGATCAGCACCTTGACGGTCACGATGATGAGTTCCGCGGTCCCCGTCTCGCGCACCCCGTACAGGTTGATTCCCAGAAAAGCGAGCACGACCAGCGAGGCCAGCAGATGGTGCATGGCCGACGCCCCGGGGCTGCCCAACAGGGCGGCTCCGTAGCTCCCGAAGGTGTAGGCATACAGCCCCAATGTCCCGATGTAGCCCACCAGCAGCAGCCAGCCACCGAGTCCACCGATGTTGGGATGGCGGAAGGCGCGCTCCAGGTAGGTGAAGCTGCCCCCGTCGGAGCGGAACCGCAAACCCAGCGCTGCATAGGAAAGCCCGGTGAGCCACGCGATCACGCCTCCCAGGGCGAAGGCCAGGGGCGCCGCGTGCCCCGCCTGTGACATGGCCAAACCCAATACGGCGAAGATGCCCCCGCCGATCATGGCGCCCACCCCCATGGCCACCACTTGCTTGAAATCCAGCAGGCCGGGCCGTGTGTCGGGACACGCCTCCATCCCGTCAGACCCGGTGCACCTGAGCCCCCAGCAGACGGAGCTGCCGCTCCAGCCGCTCGGCCTCGGCCTCGTCGTCCGTGTGCAGGAGCAGCACATACCGCCCCTCCTCCACGGCCCGTTCCAGCGCCCGCAACGTCTCCTCCGGGATACCCAAACGCCGCAGGGCGATGGCGACGCTGGTCAGACCGGCCGCCCCCGCCATGAGGGCCCCTCCGGTCACCGCTCCCACCAGCGCCTCGACGATGGGGCCGGCGGCCAGCACCGCACCCAGCCCCGGCACCAGGAACACGCCCGACAACCCGGCCAGCAGGCCGCCGAGTGCGCCCCACAACGCCCCCTGTTCGCCCCACACCCGGATACGCTCCCGGTCGTCGTGGTAGACGATGCCGATGGGATCGTCACCGTGGCCGCCGCCCTTGTGCAGGAGCGAGAGGCGGTCCATGGGAAAGTCCTCCGCCACGAGCCTTTCGACGAACCGCACGGCCGGCTCTCGGCGCTCGAACACGGCGGCCAGGCGGACGGGGTGGTGTTGCGCTTCGTTCATCGGAAAATCACCTTTTCGTTCGAGGTTCGTACCGCTCGCCCGGGCAGCATCCTCCACCCGAGCCGACCGCCGTTTCCCGGTGACGCGACCACTGCGCGCAGCGGTTCCACCCCGAGGACCAGCCCGCCCAAGCCCTTGCGGACACCACGTACTCTACATGCCCAGAGCCGGTCTTCTCCATGGGCCGGATCAACCACAAAACCAAAGACCGACCCGTGCGACGTTTTGTCGCAGGGGCCTGCGCGCGCCGCGACGCCACAATGGAGACACCACCGCCGCGCGGAACGAAACGACGCCATCGACTCGACCCGACGCCCTCAAGATCGCATGGACCCTGCTCTTCCTCACGTCCCTGCTGGCAACCGGCCCGGCTGCTTCCGAGCAGGACCGCCGCCTGTTCGTGAATCTGACCAGCGACGAGCCGTTGCGTGCGGGGATGGCGATCGGCCAGGCCTTGAAGGCCCGCCAACGCCTGAAGATCCCGGTGACCCTCCTGCTGAGCGTGGAAGGGGTGCGGCTGGCCGACACCCGTGTGCCATCGCCCGTCTATCCGGACGGCACCCCGATCCGGGAAATGCTCAAACGGCTCCTCGCCGCCGGAGGCACCGTGCTCGTCTGCCCCATGTGCATGCGATACGTGGCTGCGATCCCACAAGGCGCCCTGCTCGAGGGCGTGCGCGTCGCAGGCCCCGATACGACCTTCCCCGCCCTGTTCGCCGAAGGGACACGAACGCTCAGCTACTGAGGGCCGGGGAGGCCTGCGACGATCTGCCGCATTCCGGCCCGCGCCGCCGTGTACATAATGCGCCCCCACATCCAGCCATTCCACCGAGCCGGAGATGTATCGATGCGCAACACCCTCGCCATAGCGTTCATCCTTCCCATCGCCGCCAACCTGGGCGGGTGTGGTGATGGCCATGACACTTCGCCGCGCACGGCGACCCGCGACGTCACGGTGACCTTCGCCGCGGCGACGGCCGACGGACCCGTGCACTGCGCAGAGACGCTGCCGGACATCGGGGTGGGCCCGGCCCCGACGCTGCGCCTGGATGATTTCCGTTTCTACGTGAGCGAGGTCACGTTGCTCACCGGGGACGGCACCGAAGTTCCGGTGGTCCTGACCGATGACGGCGTATGGCAGTCCCAGGGGGTGGCGCTGCTCGACTTCGAGGACGGCTGCGCCGGCGGCACCCCGCAGACCAACGACTCGATCCACGGCTCGGCCGAACTCCCGGCGGGAACGGCGGTCGAGGGGTTGTGTTTCACCCTGGGCGTACCATTCGCCCTGAATCACCTCGACCCCGTCACCCAGCCCTCGCCCCTGAACGCGTCCGGGATGTTCTGGAACTGGCAGGGCGGCTACAAGTTTCTGCGGATCGACGCAGTGGGTGATCCCGACAACCGGGCCGTGGGATTCAACGTGCACCTGGGCAGCACGGGATGTACGAGCGCGGGCGCGACCACCCCGCCGGGCACCGAGTGCCGCCACCCGAACCGGCCACGTGTCTGCCTGTCGCCCTTCGATCCCGACCAGGACCGGGTCGTGGCCCGCCTCGACCGGCTCCTGGAAGACACCGACGTGACGGTCAACACCCCCGACACGGCCCCCGGGTGCATGTCCGCCAACGCGGATCCGGAATGCATCGCGATCCTGCCCAAGCTGGGCCTGGATTTCGTGTACGACGACGGGGTCAATCCCCCGGTGGTCTACCCGGCGGCGGAACCGCAGCGCTTCTTCGTGCGCGCCGGCTCCTGAGCGACCGGTGCGTCACGGACCCGCCATGCTGCTGGTGGCCGCGGTGGCCCTGACCGCCGGTTGCGGGGGCGGTGACACAGCGCCGTCGCCGAGCGGCGAGACCGGGGATCGCGGCCTGCCCGCCGTTCCCGCGGGTTTCCCACGCCCCACGGTCCCGGCCGACAACCCGCTCACGGCCGGGAAGGTGGCCCTTGGACGCCATCTGTTCTACGACCGGCGCATGTCCATCAACGGGGCGCGTTCCTGCGCAGACTGCCATGAACAACGCCGGGCATTCACCGACGGCCGGGCACGCGCCGTGGGGATCAGCGCGGACCAGGTCCATCCGCGCAGCGCCATGAGTCTGACCAACGTCGTCTACAACGCCGCTTTCAACTGGGCCAACCCCAATCTGCGCAGCCTGGAACGGCAGGCCGAGGCCGTACTGTTCAACGAGCGTCCCGTGGAGCTGGGTTGGGCCGACCACGAGCAGGAAATCCTGGACCGTTTCCGCCACGACCCCCTCTATCGCGACTTATTCGAAAGGGCCTACCCCGGCGATCCCGACCCCTTCACCACCCGACGCGTGATCCAGGCACTGGCCAGTTTCGAGCGTACCCTCGTCTCGGGCGACTCGGCCTTCGACCGCTATCTGCGGGGCGACAGTGAAGCGCTCTCTCCAGCGGCGCGGCGCGGCATGGATCTGTTCTTCGGCGAACGGCTCGAATGCTTCCATTGCCACGGCGGCTTCAACTTCAGCCAATCGGTGAACCATCAGGGTGTGGTCTTCGATCAGGCGGAATTCCACAACACGGGCCTCTACAACATCGACGGCCGTGGGGCATACCCACCGGACAACCGGGGGCTTTGGGAGTTCACCCACAAGGACACCGACATGGGGCGCTTCCGCGCCCCCACGCTGCGCAACATCGCACTCACCGCCCCGTATATGCACGACGGCAGCATCGCGACCTTGGAGGCCGTGCTCATGACGCACTATGCCCGCGGAGGACGGGTCGTCACCGAGGGACCGTACGCGGGCGACGGCGCCAGGAATCCGTACAAGAGCAGCCTGATCGCCGGCTTCGTACTGACCGAGCAAGAGCGAGACGAGGTGCTTGCGTTCCTCCAAAGCCTCACCGACTGGGACTTCATCTGCAACCCGGCGTTCAGCGACCCGTTCGGCAACATCCCGATGCACGAGCGATGCCCGTGAGACGCCGTCCGCCCGTCCTGGTCTTCCTGTGGATCGTGGCCTGGGGCGCACTCCTCCCGCGGGCGGCCCTGGCGTGCGCCACCTGCCTGGCGGGCGATCCGACGCTTTCCACCCTCGGCCTCGAGAAACCCTACGCCGGGCGGTTGCGCGTCACCGCCGGCTTCCTGCATCGAACCGAAACGGTGGGCGTGGCCGGCCTGAACCGGAAAGAACTGAACGAAACCCGCGCCCTGCTGGGCCTGGCGTGGTGGCCCCGGAGCCGACTCGCTCTGGGTATCCAGGTCCCTTGGGTGTTCAAACACCTCACCCGCGTGGACACGGGGAGCGAGCGGGTGAGCGCACCGGGTGATCTACAGGTGTATGCACGGTATTACGGGTGGCAGTGGGGAGGATCACGGCGCCATCACCTGCTGGCCATGAACGCGGGCCTGCGCATCCCGACGGCCGTCGAACAGACCGCCGACGGGCCGCCGCTGGACTTCGACGTGCAGCCCGGCACCGGGCAATGGGTGCCGTCCCTGGGGCTGTGGTACGCCCTTTACGCCTATCCCTGGTTCACCTCGCTCCAACTGACCGGACAGTGGGGGTTGGGCACCGGCTTTCAGGGCTATCAATTCGGCGGCGCCGTAAACCTTTCCCTGCTCGGACAGCGGGCCCTCACCCAACGGCTGGCCATCCAACTCGCGCTGGACACGCGGTGGAACGGGCGCGACGACTACCACGGGCGGACCGACCCGGACTCGGGTGGTTACATTGGGTTCCTGACCCCCGGGCTGGTGGTGAATCTCTCGGAAGACTGGCTGGTTTCGGCCCGCGTCCAGGTCCCAGTCGTCGACGCCCTGAACGGGGCGCATGAGGAAGGCATCGTCGTGCGCGCGGAGGTTTCCTATGACTTTTGAACGAATCCACGGACACGGGCTGTCGATCCTCCTGGCGCTGCTGCTCACGGCCTGCGGATCCGGACAGAGCAGCAAGACCCCGGGGATCACCGTCGATTTCAACCTGGAAATTCCCGCAGGCGGCGCCCCCGCGGGCTCCAAGCCCCTGGCCTTTCGCAATACCGAAGGCGTGGACATCGTGTTGGAGCAGGCCTGGGTCGTCTTGTGGAGCCAGACGTTGACAGCCGACTGCGGCGGCCCGGAATTCGTGCGTCGTCCCGGGCGCTGGCTGGACTGGTGGATCTCGTCGGCCCAGGCCCACGCCGGGTCCGACCCGCGGGTACAGCCCGTCCCCCATGCCATCGAACTGGTCGCGGAGTCGGGGACGCGGCGCGCACTCGGTGCCATTCATCCTCCGCCCGGCATCTATTGCGGCGTGCGTGTGGATCTGCGCCGGGCCGACGCCGACACCGTCGGTCTGCCGGAAAACCCGCCCCTGCTCGAGCGCAGCGTCTTTCTTCAAGGCCGGTACCGGACGAACGCAATGCAGGCTCCGGCGCCTTTCGTTTTCGAGACCGGCCGCACACTCATCCCCGCCCAGCGCCTTTTCCCAACGCCGCTGACCCTCTCCGCGGACCAGCCCCATGCCCGGGTGACGCTGAGGATCCGGTACGATCGGTGGTTCGACGGCGTTGAACTCTCACGGCTCGATGACCCGACCCAGCAAGACCTCCTCCTGTACAACATCAGCGCTTCGGTGGAACTGGCGGGCGTGGCACGCTGACCGGCGCGGCACGCAGGGCACACCGGCCGACGCGCCGCCGCCAGCGGCTCAGGCCCTCGCTCACGCCCACCTCAGGCGACTGTTCTGGCTGCGCAACGTCGCCATCGGTTCGGTGCTGGCCGGAGCCACCGCCGCCACGCTGGGATTCGGCATGAGGGTGCCCTGGGGTCCGCTCGGCATCACCCTCCTTGCCTGGGCGGTGTTCAATGCCTACACCGCCCGGCGGCTCCGGTCGAAACACCCCGCCATCACCCCGTGGGGCTTGCGGATACAGATCGCCACCGACCTCGTCCTCGTCACCGTGGTGCTCACGCTGACCGGAGGCGCCACCAATCCCTTCGTCTCCATCTATCTGGTCCCCATCGCCATCTCGGCCGCGATCCTGCCGCGCGCGGACACCTGGATCTTCGCCGCCCTGGCGGTGGGCGCCTATGGGCTCCTCATCGCCGTGTTCCAGGTGGGCGGCCACGGCGCCCACGCCGACGTGGCGCAGACCTTCCACCTGCACGTCATCGGCATGTGGATCCACTTCATCCTCGCAGCCGGACTGGTCGCCGGCTTCGTCGCCGGGATGTCCGCCACGGTGCGGCGCCGGGAACGGGAACTGGCCGAGGCGCGGGAACGGGCATTGCGCGACGAACAACTGGTGGCCCTGGGCGCGTTGGCCGCCAGCACCGCCCACGAGATGGGCTCGCCCCTCGGCACCATGGCCCTGCTCCTCGAAGATCTGGAACAGGAATGCCCGGGAGATGCGCCACGCCGGACGATCCAGGCAATGTACCGTCAGATCGGGCGCTGCCGCGAAGCGCTGGGGCACCTGTCCACCGCCGCCGGCGGCGTGCGCATGGACGGCGGGGGGCGGCAGCGGGCCGACCACTTCCTCCTCTCCGTCCTGGACCGCTGGCGCGGACTCCATCCCGAGGCGCGCGTGCGGGTCCGCCGGCACGGGGACGGCGATCCACCCATGGTGCTGGCCGAGCGGACCCTGGCCCAGGCCATCGCCAGCCTGCTGGACAACGCCCTGCGCTTCGGCGGCCCGGAAATCGACGTGACGCTCTCCTGGGACGCCGGACAGGTGATCCTGGAGATCCACGACGAGGGACCGGGGCTGGCCGGATTCCGGGAAACGGCACCGGACGAACCCACCCACCCGGGCCGATTACAGGGGCTGGGCATCGGGCTGTTCCTGGCGCGTGCCGTGATCGAACGGTTGGGCGGGCGCCTGGACCTTCGAGACCGGCCCGAGGGCGGGCTGACCAGCCGGGTGGAGTTGCCCGTCACATGATCACCGGAAGTGGCTGCAGCCGAGTCTCTGCCGCAGGGATCGGGAGACGGCACCATGCGTGAACAGCTGCTGATCATCGACGACGACACCGATTTCGCCACCGCACTGGCCCGCGCCATGCGCCGGCGCGGCTTCGCGGTGGCCCTCGCCCACGACGCCGGAGAGGCGCTACGCGCGGCACAGGAACAGCCCTTTCACCGCGCGGTGCTGGATCTACGCATCGGCGCGGATTCGGGCCTGACCCTGATCCCCGCGCTCCTCCGTCTCCAACCGGGCATCCGCATCGTGGTGCTGACCGGCTATGCCAGCATCGCCACCGCGGTCGAGGCGGTCAAGCTGGGCGCGGTGCACTACCTCGCCAAGCCGGCCGAACCGGACCGGATCGTGGCCGCGTTCGAACGACGCGAGGGAGACCCGCACGTGGCGCCGGCGGCCACGCCCATGTCGCCCCGGCGCCTGGAGTGGGAGCATCTGCAGCGCGTGCTCCGGGAACACGGCGGCAATGTCTCGGCCGCGGCGCGCGCGCTGGGTCTGCACCGCCGAACCCTGCAGCGAAAGCTGGCCAAGCGGCCGGCACCACGCTGAACCCCGATCCCGGGAAAGCCCCCCGGATCCAGCCGAATCCCGCGATTCCCGCAACGCTCCCGGCGGGGGGAGAGGCCACGCAAGGCCTGCCGGGCACCATTGCCGATTCGCGCATGCGGAACCCGCCCGTCCCGGTCCGTCCGCTTCACCCTCCCGCCGGGGATCCGATGGGCATCGGGCCGATCTCAACCACGGCGCAGAGCCGTTCGCGCGGTGACCACCTGCGGTTCTATACTCCCCGGCCCAGGCGAGCCGTCGGAAAACGGCCGCCTGGCTCACCGGCGGGGGCCGGACGAACAGGTCACTTCGATTGCATATTTGCATGAGCGGCCGGGTCGCCGTCCGGCCGCGGGAGCCGTTCCACCATGGTCGGAGAACAGACGCCCATCGACCGCCAGGTGTTCCGCACCCGGTACCGGGCTCCCGAGGCGGAGTTGCTCCGGGAACTCGTCCGACACGCCCGCCTGGACCCGGACCAGCGGGACACCGTGCACCGCCAGGCCACGGCACTGATCGAGGCCACCCGCGAACGCCTGCAACGCCCCGCCGTGTTCGAACGGCTGTTGTCCACCTACGACCTGAGCAGCGAAGAAGGTCTGAGCCTCCTGCTGCTGGCCGAAGCGCTGCTGCGCATCCCCGACGACGCGACCGCGCAACGGCTGGTGACCGACCACCTGGCCGGACACGAGTGGTCGCTGCCGGACACCCGCCGCCCGGCGCTGGTCCAGCTCGCCGCCCGGGCCCTGAACCTCGCGGGTGGATTGTTCGGCGCCGCGCACGACCCGCTGCCGGAACCCCGGCATGTGCTGCGCCGGCTGGCCGCGCGGCTCGGGGAACGCCCCGCTCTGGCAGCGGTGCGTCAGGGCATGAAGCTCCTGGCCCGGCACTTCGTGGCGGGGGAGACCTTGCAGGAGGCCCGAGCCCGCGAACGGCCCCAGTATCGCTACACCTACGACCGGCTGGGCGAGAGCGCCCGGACCCGGGCCGATGCGCAACGCTACGCCCAGGCCTACCTGGAGACCATCCACGCCCTGTCCGGTCACGGCGCCGACGATCCCATCCAGGCCCCCGGTGTCTCCATCAAGCTCTCGGCCCTGCATCCGCATTTCGACCACGCACACTGGCCCGCGAGCCGCGCCGCGCTCGTGGCGGTCGTCCGCGAGCTGGCGCAGGCGGCCCGTGACGCAGGGATCGGGCTCACCCTGGACGCCGAGGAAGCCACGCGCACCGAGCCGCTGCTCGACGTGTTCGAGGCGGTGTACCGAGATGCGGCGCTGCGCGACTGGGAAGGCCTGGGCCTGGCGGTACAGGCGTATCAGAAACGGGCGCGGGGCATCCTCGAATGGGGCCGGGAACTCGCCGGGACGGGCCGGCGCCGGATCGCCTTGCGGTTGGTGAAGGGGGCCTATTGGGACGCCGAGATCCGCGCTGCGCAGCGCAGGGGCCTGGACGGCTATCCGGTGTTCACCCGCAAGGTGGCCACGGACGTCTCCTTCCTGGCCTGCGCCGCTTTCCTCCATGCCCATCCCCGCGCCTTCTTCGCCCAATACGCCACGCACAACGCCCATGCCGTGGCATGGATCCTGGCCCGTTACGGCCGGCGGGGCGACTACGAGTTCCAGCGCCTGCACGGAATGGGCGAGGCCCTCTACGAGGCGGTCCGCGAGCTGCACCCGCAAGCCCCGCCGTGCCGGGTCTACGCCCCCGTGGGCCCGCACCGAGACCTGCTCCCCTACCTGGTGCGCCGGCTCCTGGAGAACGGATCGAACCTGTCTTTCGTCAACCGGCTGGCCGAACCTGGCGTCCCCGCGCGGGAGCTGGCCACGGACCCGACCGAGCGGCTGGAGCGCGTGGCATGCTCGGCCCATCCACGCATCCCCGCCCCGCGCGACTTGTATCTGCCCGAGCGCAGGAATGCCGCGGGCCTGGACCTGAGCGATCCCCTGGAACGGGCGCGCGTGCTTGCCCGCTTGCGCGCGGCCGCCGCCGAGTCGCACGTGGTCGCCGCCGGCGGGGCGGCGGCTCGTACGCTCCATAGCCCGGTGGACGGCGCCGTGCTGGGCACCGTGCGCCCCATGACCGACGCCGAGCTGCGGCCGGCGCTGGACCGAGCCGAGGCGGCCTTCGCCGAGTGGGACCGACTGCCGGTGGAACGGCGCGCCCGTTGCCTGGAGCGGCTGGCCGACCGGTTGGAGGCCGCCGCCCCGGAACTGGCGGCCCTCGTGGTCCGGGAAGGGGGGCGCTGCCTGCCGGATGCGCTGGAGGAGGTCCGCGAGGCCGTGGACTTCTGCCGCTACTATGCGGCCCAGGCCCGGCTCACCTTCACGCCCAGGGACCTGCCAGGCCCGGCCGGCGAGCGCAACCGCTGGGGGTTGCACGGACGCGGTGTGTTCCTCTGTGTGAGTCCCTGGAATTTCCCGCTTTCCATTTTCACGGGACAAGTGGCCGCCGCCCTGGTCTCGGGCAACACGGTGCTCGCCAAGCCGTCCTCGGCCACACCATTGGTCGCTGCGGCGGTGGTGAACCACATGCACGCGGCCGGCATCCCGGCACCCGTGGTCCAGCAGGTCGTGGCCGGGAGAGACGCCGTAAGCGACCACCTCTTGGGCGACCCACGCATCGCGGGGGTCGCCATGACCGGATCCACGGACACGGCCTGGCACATCGCGCGCCGCCTCGCGGCCCGCAACGCCCCGATCGTCCCATTCGTCGCCGAGACCGGCGGCCTCAATGCGCTCATCGCCGACAGCTCGGCCCTGCCCGAGCAGCTCGTCGACGATGTGATCCGATCGGCCTTCAACAGCGCCGGCCAGCGCTGTTCGGCGCTGCGCATCCTGTTCGTACAGGACGAAACCGCAGACGAGGTCCTGCGCCTCCTGGCCGGAGCGATGGACATGCTGCGCGTAGGCGACCCCATGCGCATGGAAACGGATGTGGGTCCCGTCATCGACGCCCGCGCCCGAGAGGCCCTGGAGGGGTACATCCGCGATCTCGCGGCCCGGGCCCGCAGGATCCACGCCACACCGCTGCCACCGGACCTGCCCCCCGGCAGCTACGTGGCCCCCCACGCCTTCGAGCTGACGCGGGCGGACCTCCCCGCCAAGGAGGTGTTCGGCCCCATACTCCACGTGGTGCGTTTCGCCCGCGACCGGCTCGATGCGGTGATCGACTGGATCCATGCGACCGGCTACGGACTCACGTTCGGCCTACACAGCCGCCTCCCCTCCACCCGTCGGCGCGTGCTGGAGCGCGTGCGCGCGGGCAACCGCTACGTCAACCGCGATATGATCGGCGCGGTGGTCGGCGCCCAGCCGTTCGGCGGAGAAGGGCTCTCGGGCACCGGTCCCAAGGCGGGCGGTCCGCTCTATCTCCATCGTTTCGCCGTGGAGCGGGTGAGCACCGAAAACCTGGCCGCCGCCGGCGGCGACGTGGAACTCCTTGCGCTGGGCGACGAAGGCGATGAAAACACCTGATACCCGTCGGGGGCGCCGCGCATCCGGATGGCTTGCGGCTCCTTTCGGCGGCTTTCCGCGGCGGCGATGTTACGCGTGATCTTCCTTGCAACCCTGGGACTGGGCGTACTCGCCGTGGCCGGGCTGTGGCTCGCAGCCCGCACGGCGGGCCCGCAATCCAGGCCGGGGGTGTACCAGGGCCGGCTCGCCCCGTGCCCCACATCGCCCAATTGCGTATCCAGCCAGGCCGATCCGCAAGACGCCCGACACTACGTCGCCCCCATCCCTTACACCGGCACGCGGGAAGCGGCCCGGCGCCGGCTGCTGGAGATCCTGCGGCACCGGCCCAGGACGCGCGTGGTGGAAGTCCTCCCCGACTATGTCCACGCCGAGGTGCGCTCGCGCCTGTTCGGCTTCGTGGATGACGTGGAGTTCTTGTTCGACGAGCATGGCGAACGCATCCATGTCCGCTCGGCCTCGCGGGTGGGATATGGCGACTTCGGCGTCAATCGCAGGCGGATCCGCGAGCTGGCGCGGGCGTTCTCGCAAGACGGTCCGGCGGTGCCCGCCTCCCCCCGCTAAATCCGCCGATACGGTCCGCTCACGTCACGGCGCGCCACCGCCGGGGACGGTCACCGCGGCTGCCACCCGCGTTGCGACCACGGACTGCACGGCTCCGCCGCCGGTCCGGACCACCGGGGCCGGTCCACCCGCCGCGCCGGGTGCTGCCGGTAGAAACGCCGCAGCTGTTCGTACACCGCTGGACACTCGGCCACCAGGACCTGCGGCGTCTCGAAAAAGGCCTCGCTCAGCACGGCGAAGAACTCCGCCGGGCTCTCGGCCCCGTAGGGATCGACGGGCGTGGCGTGGTGATGGGCGAGCCGGTGACGCAGGTGTCCGAACGCCTCGGAGAAGGTGCGTGTCCACATCTCGCGGGACATGTCCCGGTGCAGGGGCGGAAAACCGTTGGCCACACCGTTGCGCATATCCAGCTTGTGGGCGCACTCGTGCAGGATCACGTTGCCCCCGGGCCGGGGGTGGACGATCTCTTCCCAGGCCAGGATCAAGGGTCCCCGGCCCCAGGCTTCGCCGGCGAGCTCGCGCGGCCAGCGATGCACCACGCCGGCCTCGTCCACCTCCTCGTGCTCGGTCACGAAGGCCTCTGGATAGACCACCACCTCGTACCAGTCGTCGTACCAGTCCAGCCCCAGCGCCAGCACCGGGAGGCAGATTTGCGCCGCGATGTGGACCCGCTCGCACCCCCCGAGCTCCAATCCACCCACGGCGGTGATCGCCTTCTCACGCAAGAAGCGTGCGGTCAGCGTCCGGAGCCGCGCCCGCTGCACCGGCCCCAGATGCGCCAGGGCCGTGACGCCGGCGGTGGCCCCCTGCCACGACGGGAACGGGATCCGGCCGCGGTGCAGCCGGCGAGCCCTCAAACGGCGGGCCCAACCGAGCATGGGACGAAATATCCCGCAAGCCCGAGCTCTCGAGCCGATATAATGCGCGCTTTTCGGAGCATGGACATGGACAGACCCAGTGGCCGGGCGCCGGACGAGTTGCGTCCCGTCGCCTTCGAACGCAACTATACACGCCATGCCGAGGGCTCGGTGCTTGTGCGCTTCGGAGACACGCGCGTGCTGTGCACCGCCAGCGTCGAGGAGCGCGTGCCAGGATGGCTGCGCGGCGCCGGCCAGGGGTGGGTCACGGCGGAGTACGGCATGCTCCCCCGGGCAACGAATACCCGCACCCCCCGCGAGGCCGCCAGGGGCCGGCAGGGCGGCCGCACCCTGGAGATCCAGCGACTCATCGGCCGTTCCCTGCGCGCGGTGGTGGACCTGGAGGCGCTGGGCGAGCGCACCGTCACGCTGGACTGCGACGTGATCCAAGCCGACGGCGGCACCCGCACCGCCGCCATCAGTGGCGCCTGGGTGGCCTTGGTCGATGCGGTGCACCACCTCCTGGAGCGCGGCGAGCTGGAAAAGGACCCCCTCCACGGGCAGGTCGCCTCGGTCTCGGTGGGCATCTGGCGCGGCACGCCGGTCCTGGACCTGGACTATGCCGAAGACTCGGAGGCCGAGACCGACATGAACGTGGTGATGAACGAGGCCGGCGCCTACGTGGAGATCCAAGGCACCGCCGAGGGACACGCCTTCCATCACGAGGAGCTGCTGTGCATGCTGGAACTCGCCCGGGGCGGCATCGGGCGCATCCTGGAGGCGCAACGGGCCGCCCTCGCCGGAGTGCGCCCATGACCCATAAAGTCGTCCTCGCCAGCAACAATCCCGGCAAGCTGCGCGAGATCGCGCAGATCCTGGCCGATCTGGACATCGAGGTGGTGCCCCAGTCCGCTTTCGGCGTGGGCGAGGTGGCGGAGACCGGCCTCACCTTCGTGGAGAACGCCCTCATCAAGGCGCGCCACGCCGCCGAAGTGACGCGGCTGCCCGCCATCGCCGACGACTCGGGCATCGAGGTGGACGCCCTCGACGGTCGGCCGGGCATCTATTCGGCCCGCTACGCCGGACCCGAGGCCAGCGACGAGGACAACAACGCCAAACTGCTGCGCGAGTTGGAGGGTGTGCCCGAGGACCGGCGCACGGCGCGCTACCAGGCGGTCATCGTCTACCTGCGCCATGCGCGGGACCCCACCCCGATCCTGTGCACGGGCAGTTGGGAGGGCCGGATCCTCACCGCGCCACGTGGCAGGCACGGCTTCGGCTACGACCCGCTGTTCTGGGTGCCCACCCATGGGTGCGCCTCGGCCGAGCTGGACCCGGCCGAGAAGAACCGCATCAGCCACCGGGCCCAGGCGCTAGCCTGCCTCAAGGCCGAACTCGAAAAGCGCCGGGCGCGTGGCCGAGACTGAGCCGCCGCGCCGTTTCCCGGCGCCACTGCCACTCGGGCTCTACGTGCACTTGCCCTGGTGCGTGCGCAAATGCCCCTATTGCGACTTCAACTCCCACCCGCTGCGGCACGAGATTCCCGAGGCGGCCTACATCGACGCCTTGCTGCGCGAGGCCGCACGCCGCAGGAA
Organism: Gammaproteobacteria bacterium; assembly: GCA_026984215.1. Lineage (GTDB taxonomy): Bacteria > Pseudomonadota > Gammaproteobacteria > JAJDOJ01 > JAJDOJ01 > JALVEU01. Next base: position 35,859 of record JALSSO010000131.1, read on the forward strand.
CGACGTCCCAGGTCGCACGGTCGGCACGGTGTTCATCGGAGGGGGCACGCCCAGCCTGTTCAGCCCGCAGGCCATCGGCCGGCTCTTGGATGGCCTGGCGGCGCAGTTCACCATCGACCCCGATGCCGAGGTCACCCTGGAGGCCAATCCGGGAACACTGGACAACACCCGCCTGGGCGGTTTTCGCGCTGCGGGCGTCAATCGCCTGTCCCTGGGCGTTCAGAGCTTCAACGACCGGCTGCTGCGCGCCATCGGACGTATTCACGACGCCCAGCAGGCCCTGGATGCGGTGCTCGCCGCGCGCCGAGCCGGTTTCGATCATCTCAATCTGGACCTCATGTACGGACTGCCGGGCCAGACGGTGGCGCAGGCCGGCGGCGATCTGGCCACGGCCATCGCCCTGGCCCCGGAACATCTTTCCTGGTACCAGCTCACCATCGAACCCGACACGGCCTTCGGAGCCCGGCCGCCACCCTTGCCCGACGACGAGCAGCGTTGGGCGATGCAAGAGGAAGGTCAGGGCAGGCTCGCGGCGGCCGGCTATACTCAGTACGAGGTCTCGGCACATGCCCGTCCGGGCCGACGCTGCCGGCACAACGAAAACTACTGGTGCTATGGCGACTACCTGGGCCTGGGCGCGGGGGCGCACGGCAAGCTGACGGACCGGGCCGCCGCGCGCATCGTCCGGACCCGCAATCACCGTTCCCCGGCGCGTTACATGGAACGCATGCAGGACGCCGTGGAATACGATGAACGATGGCAGGTGAGCCGCGGGGATTCGGTCTTCGAGTTCGCGCTCAATGCACTGCGGCTCGTGGAAGGCTTCGAGATGCGCCTGTTCGAGGAACGCACGGGGCTGGAACGCGACACGCTCGCGGCGGCGCTGGAAGGCCCGCGCGAACGCGGCCTGATCGCGGTGCATGGCGATCGCGTCGTGCCGACCCCCCTGGGGAGACGCTTTCTGGACGACCTCGTCGCGAGCTTCCTGCCATGAAATCCGGAGGACCGCCACCATGTCCGCACTCGTCGAAGACGTCCTGATCGCCTGCCCGTACTGCGGTAGCCCGATGACCGTGGAGGCCGATTGCACGGGCGGAGACCAGCACTTCTACGAAGACTGCCAGACCTGCTGCGCGCCCGTTCAGATCCGAATCCTGGTGGGAACCAACGGTGATCTGCTCGACCTCGTCGCCACGAGGGAAGATGAATAGAAGCTACACCCCCGTCTCCTGCGAGATCTACAGCCGCTACGAGCTGGCGATTCTGCATCGCGCCTGGCTACGCGTGCTTTGGCACGGCCGCCGCGGCCCCCGATTGGAACGGTTGTTACCGCTGGACCTGCGCACCCACCGCGGCGCCGAGTACCTGATCGCGCGCACGCCTGGGGGCGTTCCCCGCGTGATGCGTCTGGACAGGATCCGCAACGCCGAGCCCATCGAGGCCGCCGAATAGTCAGGTCCTCCACCGGGTCCCCACACATTCGGCCACCCACCGAAACGAACCCCCGTCATTCCACGCCGCTCATTCCCGAGGGATCACGATCGCCGGCGGATCAAACCGTTTCTTCCCTCCACACCCAGGCTCGCCCCGCCCCTGGGGCCCCTCCGGATCCGGGAATCCCCGGTGCAACCGCAGTTCATCAACAGATTTGTCCACAGGCCGTGGAATTGCCTCGAACCTCCTTCATGGACCGCGTGACAACACCAGCATGGCGATCCCGTCGAACAACAGGCTGATCCCGATGAACAGGCCCACCAGCCAAGTGGCATCGAAGGGCCAGCCGCCGATGAAGATCAACGCCAGCAGCAGCGAGACCGCGCCACTGAACACGGTCCACCCCCAGCCCGGCATGGGCCGCAGACTGAGCCCGAAGACCACACCGGCAAAGCCGCTCAGCAAAAAATACACGATGAGCAACAGACCCACGGCCGCCGCCCCCACGCCAGGGTAGAAGAGCAGCAACAGCCCCAGCGCGACCAGCACGAACGGCTTGACCCAGGCCACGCCCTCGTGCCTGTATCCCGTGGTCCACACCCCCCAGGCCCACAACGCGCCGGCGGCCAGCAGCAGTCCACCCGCCAGCCAGGCGAGTGTCACCGACAGGAGCTCCGGCAACAGGACTCCCAGCAGGCCGAGCACCACGAAAACGATTCCCGTATTGCGCAGGCTACGGCGCATCGGCTCGTTCATCTCGATTTCCACGCGGCTGTAAGGCATGACGGACTCCTCGAGGAAGGCTAGCGGGAGCGGGCTCACCCGCAAGGCTGATTGACGAGACAAAACGCTATAATGCCCGCATGGGCCTGCCACATTCCACCGTGCAGCGGATCCTTGAGGCCCCGGACGAGCACGCCCGGGCCGAGGCCGTCGTCGAGGCCCTGGAATTGATCGCGGAGCGGCTCCCGCCCGAGGATCTGCCCACCCGGCGCGACCTGTCTGAGACCGAGCTGCGGCTGCGCCTCGAAATCGAAAGAACCCGCGCCGACCTCACGGTCGAGATCGAGAAAAACCGCACTGAGATCGAGAAGATCCGCGCCGACCTCACCACCGAGATCGAGAAGGTCCGCGCCGACCTCACCGCCGAGATCGGGAAAAACCGCACCGAGATCGAGAAAGTCCGCGCCGACCTCGCCGCCGAGATCGGGAAAAACCGCACCGAGATCGAGAAGGTCCGTGCCGACCTCACCACCGAGATCGAGAAGGTCCGTGCCGACCTCACCACCGAGATCGAGAAGGTCCGTGCCGACCTCACCACCGAGATCGAGAAGGTCCGCTCCGATCTGCGCACCGAGCTGGGCGCCCGGATCGAGCAGACCCACACCAGCCTGTTGAAATGGAGCTTCTTGTTCTGGGTCAGTCAGATGGGAATGATCCTGGTGGTGATCTGGCGCCTGTCCGGCAACTGAATTACCCCGTGGCGCGGCCGGGGAGCCCGACATCGCGGTGCGGGCCGACTCAACGGGCTGTCAATAGCCCACCGCCCTGAGACACAGCGCCATCAGCCCCCCCGGAAACACGCCCAGGGCGAGCATGGCCAAGCCGTTGATACCCATGATCACCTGCGCATCCATGCCAGGCTGCACGGGATGCGACTCCTCGGGCTTGTCGAAGTACATGTATTTGACGACGCGCAGATAGTAGAAAGCCCCGATGACCGAAAGCACCACGGCATACACGGCGATCCACACCTCGCCCACGTTCACGGCCGCCTGGATGACCGCCAGCTTGGCGTAGAAACCCACGGTCGGCGGTATCCCCGCCATGGAAAACATGAGCAACAGCATCAGGAACGCCAGCCAGGGGTGGCGCTCATTGAGCCCCTTGAAGTCGTCGATGTGCTCCGGTTCGTAGCCCTGACGACTCATCAGCAGCAGCATGCCGAAGGCGCCCGCGGCCATGGCCGCATACACGATGGCGTAGAACATGGCTGCGGCATACCCCTCCTGCGTGCCCGCCATGACCCCGAAGAACAGGAAACCCACGTGCGATATGGTGGAATAGGCCAACATGCGCTTGATGCGGCGCTGGGCGATGGCGATGATATTGCCCACCGCCATGGACAACACCAGCAGCACGGCGAGCAGCTGCCCCCAGTCGCCGGTGAGCGGCCCCAGACTCTCGCTCAGCAGCCGCATGAGCATGGCGAAGGCCGCGATCTTGGGCGCCGAGCCGATGTACAGGGTGACCGACGTGGGTGCCCCGTCGTAGACGTCGGGAACCCACATGTGGAACGGCACGGCACCGAACTTGAACGCGATCCCCACCACCACGAACACCAAGCCGAACAGGGCGAAAGCCGAGCGCCCTTCCTCCTGGGAAAGGGCGTTGGCCACCGTGGCGATGTCCAGGGAGCCCACCGTGCCGTAGAGGACCGACATACCATAGAGCAGCATGCCCGAGGCCAGCGCGCCCAGCACGAAATACTTCATGGCCGCCTCGCTGGCCGGGAGCGAATCGCGGAAGAAGGCCACCATGGCGTACTGGGAAAGTGCCAGCAACTCCAGACCCAGATAGAGGCTCACGAAGCTGTGCGCGGAGACCATGATCATCATGCCCAGCACGCCGAACAGCCCGAGCACGAAGTATTCGCCGCGGAACAGGCCACGATCCTTGAGATACGGCCGGGAGTACAGGAAGACCGCCCCCGCCACCAGGTAGATGGCGCTCTTGAGCAGCACAGCCATCTCGTCCACCACGTAGTGGCCGCCGAAGGCCAGCGTGCGGCCGCCGTCATGACCCGCCACCGTGAACACCAAGGCGCCGGCCAGGGTCGCTTGCACCAGCCAGTAGGTGAGGTCACGCCGCGCCGCCGGCACGAACAGATCGAACACCAACACGAAGCAGACCGCCCCGAGCATCCACAGCTCGGGCAGCGCCGCGGCCAGGTCGTTCCAGAGGGTGGATTGCATGGATCGGTCCGCCTATAGCTTGGAAACAGTCACGTGTTGGATGAGTTGGTCGATGCTCGGCCCCATCACGTCCAGCAACGGCCCCGGATACAATCCCAGGGCGAGTACCGCCACGGCCAGTGCGCCGAGCACGACGAACTCACGGGCGTTCAGGTCCTGCAGCGCCGCCACCTGCTCGTTGGCCACCTTTCCGAAGATCACGCGCTTGACCAGCCACAGCGAGTAGGCCGCCCCGAGGATCAAAGTCGTCGCCGCCAGCAGCGCGATCCAGAAATCGGCGTGCAGGGCCGACAGGATCACCATGAACTCCCCCACGAAGCCGGATGTGCCGGGCAGCCCCGAATTGGCCAGGGCGAACAGTACGAAGAAACTGGCGAACACCGGCATGGTGTTGACCACACCGCCATAGGCGGCGATTTCGCGGCTGTGCACCCGGTCGTAGAGCACGCCCACACACAGGAACAACGCCCCGGAAATGAAACCGTGGGAGACCATCTGAACCATGCCCCCCTGCATGCCGAGCGCGGCGCCCACGGTGCCGCCGGTGGCCTGGAGGATCGCAAAGATCAGGAACACGCCCAGGGTGGTGAACCCCATGTGGGCGATCGAAGAATAGGCGATGAGCTTCTTCATGTCCTGCTGGACCAGAGCCACGAAGCCGATGTACACCACCGCCACCAGGGACATCAACACGATGAGCCAGGTCAGTTCGGCGCTGGCGTCGGGCGTGATGGGCAGGCTGAAGCGTAGAAAGCCATAGCCGCCGATCTTCAGCATGATGGCCGCGAGGATCACCGAGCCCCCCGTTGGCGCCTCCACGTGGGCGTCCGGCAGCCAGGTGTGCACCGGCCACATGGGCACCTTGATGGCGAAAGCCCCCAGGAAGGCCAGGAAGATCAAGATCTGCTCGGTGAGCCCCAGGCGCAGCTCTTGGTAGTCGAGAATGGAGAAACTGCCCGACTGGGAATACATGTAGAGCAGCGAGACCAGCATGAACACCGAGCCGAAGAAGGTGTAGAGAAAGAACTTGAGCGTCGCATACACGCGTCGCGGACCGCCCCAAACCCCGATGATGAGAAACATCGGGATCAACATGGCCTCGAAGAACACGTAGAACAGTACCGCATCCAGGGCCGCGAACACCCCGTTCATGAACCCTTCCAGGATCAAGAAGGCCGCCATGTACTGGGCCACGCGATACTGGATGACCTCCCAGCCGGCGATCACCACCAGCACGGTCGTGAAGGTGGTCAGCAGGATCAGCGGCATGGAAATGCCATCCACACCCAGGTGGTAGTTCACGTTGAAGGCGCCGATCCACGGATGGAACTCCGTGAACTGCATCTCAGCCGTGCCGCGCTCGAACCCCGTCCACAATGGGATGCTCAGCAAGAGTGTGGCCACCGCCACACCCAGGGCGATCCGCTTGGCGCCGGGGCCGTCCCCGGCGGCGAGCACGCACAACCCCCCTACTATGGGGACCCAGATCAGCAGGCTCAACAACGGCCAGTCAACCATGACTCACTCCTCGAGAAACACTATGCCGCGTAGAGATACCGGGCCAGCAGCAGGATCAGCCCGATGATCATGGCGAAGGCATAGTGATAGAGGTATCCGGTCTGCATCCCGCGCACCCGGGCGGCCACCCAGCCCACGGTACGGGCCGCTCCGTTGACCAGCAGGCCGTCGATGAGTCTGGCGTCGCCCCACTGCCACAGGAACCGCCCCACCCGACGCGCCCCTCCGGCGAACAGGAACAGATACAGCTCGTCGAACCCGTACTTGCGCTCCAGCACCACGTACACCGGCCGCAGGGTAAGCCTGGCCGCCTCGGCCAGCTCCGGACGCCAGTGGAAAAACACCCAGGCGGTGGCGATGCCGGCCAGGGCCAGCCAGAACGGAGGCGCCATCATGCCGTGCAGCATGAAACCCCAGACCCCGTGGTATTCCCTGGCCAGCTCGCCCAACACGTCGTGCGCCTCGTGCACCACGATGGCTCCGCCGAAGTAGTCGCCGAAGGCCACCCAGCCCACCAGGTAACCGGAAATCACCGAGGGGATCGCCAGCAGCACCAACGGGACGGTGACCACCTTGGGCGACTCGTGCAGATGCTCGCGGGTATGGGCGTCCATCCGCGGCTCGCCGAAGAAGACCAGGAACAGCAACCGGAAGGTATACAGTGCGGTGACGAACACCGAGAGGAGCACCAACCAGTAGGCCAGTCCCGCCCCAGGGGCTTCGGACAGATGGATGGCCTCGATGATGGTGTCCTTGGAGAAGAACCCGGCCAGGCCAGGAATCCCGGCCAGGGCCAACGAACCCACCACCGAGGTCCAGAAGGTGATGGGCATGTAGCGCCGCAGGCCGCCCATCTTGCGCATGTCCTGCTCGTGATGCAGGGCGATGATGACCGACCCCGCGGCCAGGAAGAGCAGGGCCTTGAAGAAGGCATGGGTCATCAGGTGGAAAATCCCCGCCGCGTAGGCCGACGCGCCCAGGGCGGCGGTCATGTAACCGAGCTGCGAGAGCGTCGAATAGGCGATCACGCGCTTGATGTCGTTCTGCACCACGCCCACCAGGCCCATGAAGAAGGCCGTCAGCGCGCCGATCACCAACACCACCCCCAGCGCCACCTCGCTGTACTCGAACAGCGGCGACATGCGCGCCACCATGAAAACGCCCGCGGTGACCATGGTCGCCGCGTGGATCAGGGCCGAGATGGGCGTGGGGCCTTCCATGGAGTCCGGCAGCCACACGTGCAGCGGCATCTGGGCCGATTTACCCATGGCGCCCACGAACAGGAGTAGACAGATCACCGTGATCAGCGACCACTCCCGACCGGCGAAGATGGAGATCGTCTCGCCGGCCAGCCGATCGGCCTGTCCGAACACCGTGGCATAGTCCAGACTGTGGGTGGCCATGACGATGGCGGCGATACCCAGGATGAACCCGAAATCCCCCACCCGGTTGACCAGAAAGGCCTTCAGGTTGGCGAAGATCGCACTCTCGCGGGTGTACCAGAAGCCGATGAGCAGATAAGACACCAGGCCGACCGCCTCCCAGCCGAAGAAGAGCTGGAGGAAGTTGTTGGACATCACCAGCATCAGCATGGAGAAGGTGAACAGCGCGATATAGCTGAAGAAACGCTGGTAGCCCGGATCGTCGTGCATATAGCCGATGGTGTAGATGTGCACCATCAACGAGACGAAGGTCACCACCACCAGCATCAGCGCGGTCAGGTTGTCGATCAGAAAACCCACCTCCATGCGCAGACCTTCGCTCACGCCCCAGGTGTAGACCGCCGCGTTGTGGACGGACGCCCCGTCCAACACATGGTGCTTGAACACCACCAGCGACAAGGCGAAGGCCACCGCCACCCCCAGGATGGTGACCGTGTGCGCACCGCGCCGACCGATGGCCTTGCCGAACAACCCGGCGACGATGGCCCCGGCCAGCGGCGCGAGCGGGATGGCGAGATAGACGTTTTCCATTGGGTCAGCCCTTGAGCGAATCCAGGTCGTCCACGTTGATGGAGCGCCGGTTGCGGAACAGGACCACCAGGATCGCCAGCCCGATGGCCGCCTCGGCAGCCGCCACCGTCAGGATGAAGAACACGAAGACCTGGCCGGCCATGTCGCCGAGCTGGTGTGAGAAGGCGATGAAATTGGTGTTCACCGCCAGCAACATCAACTCGATGCACATGAGCAGCACGATCAGATTCTTGCGGTTGAGGAAGATGCCCGCCACGCTGAGCGCGAACAGGATCGCGCCGAAGACCAGATAGTGCTCCAGGGGAATCATGACTCACTCTTCATCTTGACCAACCGCACGCGCTCGGCGCGCCGCACGCGGATCTGCTCGGCCGGGTTCAAATACTTGGTGTCGGGCCGCCGGCGCAGGGTGAGCGCGATGGCGGCGATGATGGACACCAGCAGGATCGCCGCGGCGATCTCGAAGGGATACAGATACTGGGTGTACAACGCCTCGCCCAGCGCCTGAGTGTTGCTGTAGCCGGCCGCAGCCGGTGCCGGAGGCGCCACGTCCGGCGCACGGCTCAGCACGTACAGCACGAGCTCGGCGCCCATGATCAGGGCCACCACCAGTCCAAACGGCAGATAGCGCGCGAACCCCTCGCGCATGCGCGCGATGTTGATGTCCAGCATCATCACCACGAACAGGAACAACACCATCACCGCCCCCACATAGACCAGCACGAGGGTGATCCCGAGAAATTCCGCTTCGGCCAGCAGCCACAGCGCCGCCGTGGAGAAGAAGGTCAGCACCAGGCTCAGCACGGCGTGCACCGGATTGCGCAGCGTGATGACCGCCGCGGCCGAGAGCACCGCCACGGCGGCGAACACGAAGAAGACGAATTGCGTGAAACTCATGAACCCCCCGGTTTCCCCCCGTGAGCGCCCCTCAGCGGTACGGCGCGTCGGCGGCCTTGGCCGCGGCGATCTGGGCCTCGTACCGGTCGCCGATGGCCAGCAGCTTTTCCTTGGTCATGATCTGCTCGCCCCGGCGCTCGAAATGGTACTCGTAGATTTGCGTCTCCACGATGGAGTCCACGGGGCAGGCCTCCTCGCAGAACCCGCAATAGATGCACTTGAACAGATCGATGTCATAGCGCGTGGTGCGCCGCGTGCCGTCGGCCCGCTCCTCCGATTCGATGGTGATGGCCAGGGCCGGACACACGGCCTCACAGAGCTTGCAGGCGATGCAGCGCTCCTCGCCGTTGGGATATCGGCGCAGGGCATGCAGCCCACGGAAGCGGGGCGAGATGGGCGCCTTCTCCTCCGGGTACTGCACCGTGAACTTGCGCGTGAACAGGCGGTGGCCCGTGACCCGCAGCCCCCGGAACAGCTCCAACAGCATGAAGGTCTGAAAGAAGTTTTTGATCGGTGCGAGCATGCGGCACCTCCTCAGGCGAACCAGGGTTCGAGCTTGAGCGCCACGGCGACCCCTTCCAAGAAGATCCACACCAGGGTCACGGGGATGAACACCTTCCACCCCAGGCGCATGATCTGATCATAGCGGTAACGGGGAAAGGTGGCACGGAACCACAGGAAGCAGAACAGGAAGAACGAGGTCTTGAGCAGGAACCAGTGCAGCCCGTCACCCAGCACCACCCCCACCACCGGCCATTCGGCCCAGGCGGACGGAAACGGCGACAGCCACCCGCCCCAGAACATGAGCGCCGTCAGGGCCGAGATCAGGATCATGTTGGCGTACTCGGCCAGGAAGAACACCGCAAACGCCATGCCCGAGTACTCCACATGGAAGCCGGCCACGATCTCGGATTCCCCCTCGGCCACGTCGAAGGGCGCCCGGTTGGTCTCGGCCACCCCCGAGATGAAATAGACCCCGAAGATGGGCAGCAACGGCAGCCAGTACCAGTGCAGCAGTCCGCCGGTCTGACCGCGCACGATGTCGCCCAGGTTCAGGCTGCCCGCCGCCATCAGCACACACACCAGGGCAAAGCCCATGGCGATCTCGTAGGCGACGATCTGGGCGGCCGAGCGCATGGCGCCCAGCAGGGCGTATTTGGAGTTGGAGGCCCAGCCGGCGATGATCACGCCATAGACCCCCACCGAGGTGAGCGCCAGCACGTACAGCAGGCCCGCGTCCACGTCGGCCAGCACCCAGCCGTCGTTGAACGGGATCACCGCCCAGGCCGCCAGCGAAGGCCCCAGGCTCAGAACGGGCGCGATGAAGAACAGATACCGGTCCGACTGGGTGGGAACCACCACCTCTTTGAACAGGAGCTTGAGGGCATCGGCGATGGGTTGCAACCAACCCTTGGGGCCCACCCGGTTCGGCCCCAAGCGGACCTGCATGTAACCGATGATCTTGCGTTCGGCGAAGGTCGTGTAGGCCACCGCGGTCATCAGCGGGACCAGGATCACCACGATCTTGAGCAAGATCACGACGACCGTGCGCAGATCCTCCGGCAGGCTCGTCCACAGCTCCATCATCAGCCCGCCTCCACTTGGACGTTGCCGAAACCGGGGCCCAGCGCCTCCACACCGGGCACCGCCACGGGGATCCATACACAACCGCGTGGCACCGCCGCATCCCGCACCAGCGGCAGACGGGCGCGCCCCTCCCCCTGGGTCACCACCACCCACTCGGCCTCGGCCAGTCCGCGGGCGCCTGCCTCCTCCGGATGCATCCGCGCCTCGGCGCGGCCGGCGATCGCCGTGGCCTGCAAGGGAGCCGCCCGGCGCACCAGCGCATCCCCTGAATACGGCGGCACGCCACCGGCCCGCTGCAACCCCTCGCCCCAACCACCGGCCGCGGGCGAGGCCTCCGCCAGCGGCGCGTTGTCCAGCGTGAGATCTTCGGGCACGCACGACTTGAGCTCGTCTAGCACCTGCGCGCTGCTGCGCTGCTCGAAGCCCTCGAGCCCCAGGCGATTGGCCAGCACACGCAGGATCTTCCAGCCGGGACGGGCCTCGCCCGGCGGCGGCACCACCCCCCGGAAGGACTGCCAGCGGCCCTCGTAGCTCACGTAGGTCCCCGAGGTCTCGGCGAACTGCGCCGCCGGAAGCACCACGTCCGCGCAGCCCAGCAGTTCGTCGGTGACGAATCCGGTGACGGCCACCACGCAGCCGGCTTGTTCCAGCGTGCGCAGCCCCGCCGCGCCGGCCGCCGCATCCAGGGCCGGTTCCACTCCGAACAGCACATAACCGTCCAGCGGGTCGGTCAGCTGCGCAAGCGCGTTGCGGCCGGGCGCTTCCACCCGCTCGCCCATCCGCCCCCGATGGGGCACGCATCCCGCCAGCCACAAACCGGCCGCGTTGGCCCCCTCGGGCAGGAACCCGAGTCGGACTCCGGTACGCTCGGCCAGGGTGGCGGCCAGGAGCCGCAGGCGGCCGTACTCCGGATGCTGCATGGCCAGCGCCCCCAGCAACACCATGCCCGAGTCGGCCTGCCGCAACGCCTCGGCCACCGCCACATCCTGCTCGTCGGGCTCGGCCCCGCGCACCAGCCCCGCCACCGCCGCCGGCACCTCGGCACCCTCGCCGGCCACCGCCACCAGGCGCGCCAGGCGCGCGGCCATCTGCGCGGGCGGCACCACGATCCGAGGCCGCACCGCGCACAGCCAGTCGAACGCCAACGGGTTCAGCCCCATCAGGCGGCCGCCCCCCCGCACCATCTTGCGCAGGCGGTGGGCCAGCAGCGGCTGTTCGGCGCGCAAGTCGCTGCCCACCACCAGCGCGGCATCCAGCGCCTCCAGGGCCGCCACGTCACAGCCCAGCCACGGAAACAGAGGATCGGCCGCCTCGGCCGAGAAATCGGTCTGGCGCAGGCGGTGATCGATGTGCGGTGAACCCAGGGCACGGGCCAGCTTCTGGAACAGCCAGGCCTCCTCGGTGGTGGCGTTGGGCGAGATGAGGAACCCGACCCGCTCCGCATCCAGCGTGCCCAGACCCTCGGCGGCCCGTTCCAGGGCCGTCTCCCAGGAAACCTCCCGCCACGCGCCCTTGTCCTTGACCATGGGGGCACGGGCCCGGTCCGGCGCGGTCAGCCCCGCGTAGGAGAAGCGGTCACGATCGGAGAGCCAGGTCTCGTTGACCGCTTCGTTGCGGCGCGGCACCACCCGGATGACCCGGCCGCGCAGCGCATGCACGAACACGTTGGAGCCCAGACCGTCGTGCGGCGCGACGGACGGGTGTTGGGCAAGCTCCCAGGCCCGGTACTGCATGCGCGATGGCTTGGCGGTGAGCGCGCCCACCGGACAGAGGTCGATGATGTTCCCGGAAAGCTCCGAGTGGAGTTCATGGACCACATGGGTGGTGATGCGCATGAACTCTCCGCGTCCGGTGGCGCCCAGCTCCCGGAGATTGGCGATCTCCTCGCCGAAACGCACGCAGCGGGTGCAATGGATGCAGCGGGTCATCTCGGTGGCCACCAAGGGGCCCAGATCCGGGTCCGGCACCGCGCGCTTGGCCTCCGTGTAACGCGACACGCCCGCCCCATAGCCCAGGGACACGTCCTGCAGCTCGCACTCGCCCCCCTGATCGCAGACCGGGCAATCCAATGGATGGTTGATGAGCAGAAACTCCATGGTGGCCCGCTGCGCCGCGCGGGCCTTGTCCGAGCGGGTGAACACCTTCATGCCCTCGGTGACCGGCGTGGCGCAGGCCGGCATCGGCTTGGGCGCGCGCTCGACCTCCACCAGGCACATGCGGCAGTTGGCGGCCACCGACAGCTTCTCGTGATAACAGAAGCGCGGCACGTGGATGCCGTGGGCGTCGGTCACCTCGATCAGCATGGCCCCCTTGGGCGCCTGATAGGTGACCCCGTCGATCTCGATCGTGACCAGCTCCTCGCTCATGGGTCTCAGGCCGCCTCCCGCGCACCCTCGACGAGGCTGCGCCCGTGTTCGATGTAGTACTGGAACTCGTGGCGGAAGTGCTTGATGAAGCTCCACACGGGCATGGCCGCCGCGTCCCCCAACGCGCAGATGGTGCGTCCCTCGATGGCGTGGGCCACGTCCTCCAGCTTCTCCAGGTCCTCGGGTCGGCCCTTGCCCTCCACGATCCGGGTGAGCATGCGGTACAACCAGCCCGTTCCCTCACGGCAAGGGGTGCACTGCCCGCAGGACTCGGAGAAATAGAACCGCGAGATGCGCCGCAGGGCCTGGACCATGTCCGTGGTCTCGTCCATGACGATCACCGCCCCGGAGCCGAGCATCGAGCCGGCCTTGGCCATGGAGTCGTAGTCCATGGTGCATTCCCGGATGATCTCCGCGGGCAGCACCGGCACCGAGGAACCGCCCGGAATCACCGCCTTGAGCTCGCGGCCCTTCCACACGCCTCCGGCCAGGTCCAGCAGATCGTTGAACGGAATGCCCAGCCCCACCTCGAAGTTGCCGGGCCGCTCCACGTGGCCCGAGACCGAAAAGCACTTGGTGCCGCCGGCATTGGGCACGCCCAGGTCCGCGAACCATTGAGCCCCGTTGCGGATGATCGCGGGCACCGAGGCCAGCGACTCGGTGTTGTTGATGGTGGTGGGCTTGCCGTACAGGCCGAAATTGGCCGGAAACGGCGGTTTGAAACGCGGCTGGCCCTTCTTGCCTTCCAGGGATTCCAAAAGCGCCGTCTCCTCGCCGCAGATGTAGGCGCCGGCCCCCAGCGTGGGATAGAGATCGAAGTCCACGCCCGAACCCAGGATGTCCCGGCCCAGAAAGCCGTGCTCGTAGGCCTCGCGCACGGCCTGGCTGAATCGCCGGTAGGGCTCGTCCAGGAACTCGCCGCGCATGTAGTTGTAGCCCACCGTGGCGCCGATGGCGTAACCGGCGATGGCCATACCCTCGACCAGGGCGTGCGGGTTGAAGCGCAGGATGTCCCGGTCCTTGCAAGTGCCGGGTTCGGATTCGTCCGAGTTGCAGACGATGTATTTCTGCCCGGGGGCATTGCGCGGCATGAAGCTCCACTTGAGCCCGGTGGGGAAGCCGGCCCCGCCGCGGCCGCGCAACCCCGAGGCCTTGACCTCCTCGATCACGTCCTCGGGCGGGATGCGCTCCTCGAGGATCCTGCGCCAGGCCTGGTATCCGCCCAGCTTGACGTAGGTCTCGTAACTCCAGGGCTCGTCATGGCCCAGGGTCGCGTAGCAGACTTCGTTGGCCACGGGTTCAGTCCAGTTGATCGAGGATCTCGTCCACTTTCTCGGGGGTGAGATGCTCGTGGTAGACGTGATCGACCTGCATCATGGGCGCACCGCAACAGGCGGCCAGACACTCCTCCTCGCGCTTGAGGTGAAATTTGCCGTCCGGGGTGGACTCACCCAGCTTCACGCCGAGGCGCTTCTCCAGGTGGGCCACGATCTCTCCGGCCCCGCGCAGCCAACACGAGATGTTGGTGCACACGGCGATCTCGTGGCGCCCCACCGGCTTCAGGTGGAACATGGAATAGAAGCTGGCCACCTCGTAGACGGCGATCCGGGGCATACCCAGATACTCCGCCACGGCATCCATCTGCGCTTGCGGCAGCCAGCCGCGTTCGTGTTGCACCGCGCGCAACGCGGCGAGCACCGCCGACTGCTTCCGATCCTCCGGGTAACGGGCGAGCCACGCGTCGATCTCGGCCCGCACGTGGTCCGACAGGACCGCTTCCTCGGCCATGGCCTCGTTTTCCGTGTTCACCGGTCGATCTCCCCGAAGACGATGTCCTGCGTACCGATAATGGCCACCACGTCGGCCAACATGTGACCGCGCGCCATCTCGTCCAGCCCCTGCAGGTGCGCGAAGCCGGGGGCGCGCACCTTCAGCCGGTAGGGTTTGTTCCCCCCGTCGGACACCAGGTACACGCCGAACTCGCCCTTGGGGTGTTCCACCGCTGCATAGACCTCGCCCTCGGGCACGCAGTAGCCCTCGGTGAACAGCTTGAAGTGATGGATCAGCGCCTCCATGTCGCGCTTCATCTCCTCGCGGCGGGGCGGGGCCACCTTGTTGTCTTCCAGCATCACCGGACCCGGATGGGCGCGCAGCCATTCCACGCACTGACGGATGATGCGGTTGGACTGGCGCATCTCCTCGATGCGCACCAGATAGCGGTCGTAACAATCGCCGTTGACCCCCACCGGAACGTCGAAGTCCAGCTGGTCGTAGACCTCGTAGGGCTGCTTGCGGCGCAGGTCCCACTCGATGCCGGAACCGCGCAGCATGGGCCCACTGAAACCCATCTGCAGGGCACGCTCCGGCGACACCACGCCGATCCCCACCGTACGCTGCTTCCAGATGCGGTTCTCGGTGAGCAGGGCCTCGTACTCGTCCACACAGGCTGGGAAACGCTCGGTGAACGCCCAGATGAAATCCAGGAGCGACCCCTGACGGTCGGCGTTGAGTTCCTCCAGATCCTTGGCGCTGCGGTACTTGGAAGGCTGGTACTGCGGCATCTCCTCGGGCAGGTCCCGATAGACTCCACCCGGACGGTAATAGGTGGCGTGCATACGCGCGCCCGAGACCGCCTCGTAGCAGTCCATCAGGTACTCCCGCTCGCGGAAGGCGTACAGGAACACCGTCATGGCGCCGATGTCCAGCGCGTGCGAGCCCAGCCACAGCAGATGGTTCAGGATGCGCGTGATCTCGTCGAACATCACCCGAATGTACTGGGCGCGGATCGGCGGGCGTATGCCGAGCAGCTTCTCGATGGCCAGCACATAGCCGTGCTCGTTGCACATCATCGAGACATAGTCGAGCCGGTCCATGTAGCCGATGGACTGGTTGTAGGGCTTGGACTCGGCCAGCTTCTCGGTGGCCCGGTGCAGGAGGCCGATATGCGGATCGGCGCGCTGGACCACCTCACCGTCCATCTCCAGCACCAGGCGCAACACGCCGTGCGCGGCCGGATGTTGCGGGCCGAAATTGACCGTGTAGTTGCGGATCTCAGGCATCGCCGGACTCCTCGGGCGCCGCGCGCTGGCAACGGGCGTCGGCGCGAATCACGCGCGGCACCAGCACCCGCGGCTCGATACTCACCGGCTCGTAGATCACCCGCTGCTGCTCGGGGTCGTAGCGCATCTCCACGGTGCCCACCAGGGGGAAGTCCTTACGGAACGGATGCCCCACGAAACCGTAATCGGTCAGGATCCGGCGCAGGTCCGGATGCCCGTCGAACACGATCCCGTAGAGGTCGAAGGCCTCGCGCTCGTACCAGTTGGCCGAACTCCACACCGCAACCACCGACGGCACCACGGGGAAGGCGTCGTCCTCGCAGAAGACCTTCAGGCGCAACCGCCAGTTGTGACTCACCGACAGCAGCTGATAGACCACCGCGAACCGCGGGCCCTCTCGACCGCGCTCGGGCAGGTCCCCGAACTTGAAACGCGCATGCTGGGCGGACCGCACGCCGCGGCTGAACCCCGTGCTGGTGGCCTCGTCGGTGGACCATTCCGCCAACCCGTATTCCAGATAATCCACCCCGGCCAGGTCCATCAGCTGTTCGAAGCGCAGCTCCGGATCGTCGCGCAACCGGCGGCAGGCCTGCGGCAGATCTCTCGGGGCCAGCTGGATCGTGAGCTCCCCCCGGTCCGGGGTGAGCGCCATGATCCGGCCGCCGAGCCGGTCGCGCAGCGCGGCCTCCAGACGTCGCAGGCGTTCGGGGGTCTGGGCCATGGTTTCAGCGGGCGATGGTGCTGGTGTTGCGGATCTTGTTCTGCAGTTGCAGGATCCCGTAGAGGAGCGCCTCCGCAGTGGGCGGGCAGCCGGGCACGTAGATGTCCACCGGCACGATGCGGTCGCAGCCGCGCACCACCGAATAGGAATAGTGATAGTAACCGCCGCCGTTGGCACAGGAGCCCATGGAGATCACCCAGCGCGGCTCGGCCATCTGATCGTAGACCTTGCGCAGGGCCGGGGCCATCTTGTTACACAAGGTGCCCGCCACGATCATCACGTCGGACTGGCGTGGGCTCGGGCGGAACAGGATGCCGAAGCGGTCCAGATCGTAGCGCGATGCACCGGCGTGCATCATCTCCACCGCGCAGCAAGCCAGTCCGAAGGTCATGGGCCACAGGGAACCGGTACGCGCCCAATTGATGAGCTGGTCGGCGGTGGTGGTGACGAAGCCCTTCTCGAGGATGCCTTCTATTCCCATTCCAGCGCCCCCTTCTTCCACTCGTAGACGAAACCCACCACGAGCACGGCGAGAAACAGGGCCATGGCCAGCAGCCCAACCGCACCGATGGCGTCCAGGGTGACCGCCCAGGGAAAGAGAAACGCGATCTCAAGGTCGAAGATGATGAACAGGATGGCCACGAGGTAATAGCGCACGTCGAACTTCATGCGCGCATCTTCGAAGGCCTCGAACCCGCATTCGTAGGGAGAGTCCTTGGCGGGGTCCGGCCGCCGGGGGCCCATGAGGGCGCCCATGCCCAGCGCGATGGCTCCGATGGCGACGCCGATACCGAGGAAGATCAGGATTGGCAGGTAGTTTTCGAGCATCCGTCCTCTCGCTGCGTGCGCCGCTCCTGGCCGGAGATGCGACACCTCGATGCCCGATCGGGATGCCGCCTGTGATTCCTTACGAGTGGTGCCGATGGCCGGATTCGAACCGGCACGGCTTTCGCCACTGCCCCCTCAAGACAGCGTGTCTACCAATTCCACCACATCGGCATGAGCAGAAGCTAATGATTCCTCGTTATCCTACCATCAAGCCCTCTAATTGTCTTTGTTTTCTGGGACTTGGGGGGCTTCCGGCACGGTCGGCAGATCCGCCTCCCCGCCTTCCGGCGCTGCGTCGACGGGCGGCAGATCGGCGGGGGCTCCGGCCGGCGCGGGCGTCGCTTTCTCCGCGGGCGCGGTGAGTGGCTGTGTCTTCGGGGCCGGGGGGGCCGGCGCCTCCGCCTGCAACTTGTCGATCACGCTCTCGGTCTTGGGACGATGGGCGGCCATGTACGCCAGCGCCAGGCTGTTGGCAAAGAACGCCGCAGCCAGCCAAGCCGTCATTTTGGTCAGGAACGACGCCGAGCCCTGTGCCCCGAACACCGTGGCCGAGGCGCCGCTGCCGAAGGCGGCACCCGCATCGGCCCCCTTGCCGTGCTGCAACAGGACCAGGCCGATCAGCGCCACGGCCAACAGCACGTCGATTCCCGTCAGGATGGCATACAGGGTGCTCAAGACCCGCCCCTCAGCCGGCGGCCCGGCAAATCGTCAGGAACTCGTCGGCCTGGAGCGAGGCGCCTCCGATGAGCCCCCCGTCGATGTTGGGCTGTGCGAACAGCTCGGCGGCGTTGCCGCCCTTGACGCTGCCCCCGTAGAGGATCCGCAGCCCATCGGCCACGCCCGGGTCGAGGGCCCGCAGGCGCTCGCGGATGAAGACATGCACCGCCTCGGCCTGATCCGGGGTGGCGGTCCTGCCCGTGCCGATGGCCCAGACCGGCTCGTAGGCCACCACCGCGCGGGCGAACGCCGCGGCGCCCACCCGCTCCAGCACCGCGTCGAGCTGCCGCCCGACCACCTGCTCGGTGATGCCCTGCTCGCGTTCCTCCAGGAGCTCGCCCACGCAGAGGATCGGTACCAGCCCCCCGCGCTGGGCCGCCTCGAACTTGCGGGCCACCAGCTCGTCGGTGTCGCCGTAGAGGCTGCGCCGTTCCGAGTGGCCCACGATCACATAATGGCAGCCCACCTCCTCGAGCATGGGCGCCGAGACCTCGCCGGTGAAGGCGCCGGAGTCGTGGTCGCAGACGTCCTGGGCGCCGAGCCGGATCGCCGACCCTTCCAGGAGGCCCTGCGCCAGCGGCAGATAGACGTAGGGAGGGCATACGGCCACCTCGGCGGCGCCGACCTCGCCCATTCCGGCGCGAATCCCGCCGATCAGCTCGCGCGTCATGGCCAGGGAGCCGTTCAGCTTCCAGTTTCCGGCGACCAGTTTCTGCCGCATCGCATCCCGCTCCAGGTAAAAAATCGGCGCGCAAGCTTACCGCCGGGGCGCATGGAAATCAATTTCGGCGAGCCGGCATCGACTCCCGCAAGCGCGCCGCGTGCAGGCGGTTGTGCAGCACCACCAGCGCCGTGAACAGAATCAGCGCACCGGCCTGGTGGGTCGAAGCCAGGGGTACCGGGACCACCAGGAGCAGGGTGGCGATGCCGAGGCCCACCTGAGCCACGCCGACCACCGCCAGCAGGTTCAACACCCGGCGCGCAGGCCCCTCCAACCGCCGACGCGCCAGCCACAGGGCCAGCAGCGCCGCCAGCGTGAGCAGCCCCAGCACCCGATGCTGGAACTGCACCGTCATGGGATTCTCGAAAAAGTTCCGCCAGGCGGGCTCCAGCGCCAGCAGGCCCTCGGGCACCAGCCTGTCTTCCATCAGGGGAAAGGTGTTCCAAGCGTGTCCCGCTTTGAGTCCGGCCACGAAGGCGCCGGCCGTCATGGTCAACAAGACCAGCGCCAGCGCGCCCGCCGCCCCGAGACGAACGCCCCTGGGCCCACCACGCACCGGACGCCCCGGCCACAGGCCCAGCGCCACCCACAGGATGTAGCCGTACAACAAAACGGCGAACATGAAATGGGCGGCCAGCCGGTATTGGCTGACGCGTGGATCGTCCACCAGCCCGCTCTGGACCATGTACCAGCCGAGCAGCCCCTGCAGACCGCCCAGGACGAACACGGTGATCAGCTTGGGGGTGAATCCCTCCGGCAGCCGCCGCCTCCACCAGAACCAGAGGAACGGAATCAGGAAGACCAGCCCGATGGTCCGCCCCAGGACCCGGTGTGCGTACTCCACGAGAAAGATGCGCTTGAAGCCGGCCAGGTCCATGCCGACGTTCACCTTCCGGTATTCGGGCGAGGCCTTGTATTTGTCGAAGACCTCCCGCCAGTCGGCCTCGGAGCGCGGCGGCACGATCCCGAAGATCGGATCCCACTCGACCATGGACAGCCCGGACCCCGTCAGGCGCGTGATCCCGCCCAGGACCACCATGGAAAAGATCAACGCACAAACGACGTACAGCCACAGGGCCACGGCGCGCGGGGCCGCGCGCCGCCCTTCGTCCTGTCCGTCCGCCCGAACAGCCGACTCCATCGGCGCCCTCCATGCCGGTAGGGTGGAAAGGGCGCAAAGTATAACGGACCGCCGGGGCGAAAGGTCGCGGAGGGCGGTCGCCCGGATCGGCCGGCGAGCGGGATCAGCTGGGGGCGCGGGCCGCGCTGCGGGTCATGTCGGCCTCGTTGGGGCAGCCATCGAACTCGGCGAAACGCGCCTCGGCCAGGGCACGGTCGCATTCCCGGCCCTGCTCGCAATCCTCGCAGCGCCGCAGCTGGGCCTCGAGATCCAGCACCGACTCCTCGTGCACGTGGCGGCGCGGATCGATGCCCCGCTGACGCAGCGCGCGCGCCATGCGCAGCGACTCCATGCGCGCGAGCAATGCCTCGCGCCAGCGTTCGCCCTGCCGGATGTTGTGTAGGATCGCGATCATCAGCGCAGCGATCACCCCCACCACGGCCGCCACCATCAGCACTCCGGTCAATGAACTCAGCATCCTTCCCGCCTCCGACGAATCCACCCGTCCGTATTGCCCGCAAACCGCTATCATGGATGCAGATTCCCGGATGCGGCTTGACACACATCAAGCGGCCCACGGGCCCTTGATGCGCGTCATCGTCCTCGGGCACCGCATCCGTTACAGTGGCCGGCATCGCCGAGGAGGGCTCCCCATGGCCATGCAGCAAGGCATCGAATTCGATCCGGATCTGATCCGGCGCTACGACAAGGCCGGCCCGCGTTATACGTCTTACCCCACCGCCGTCCAGTTCCACGAGCAGTTCGCAGAGACCGACTATCGGGCCGCGGCCAGCGCCTCCAATCAGGCCGATCCCGCCCGCCCCCTCTCACTCTATTTCCATATCCCCTTCTGCGCACGGGTGTGCTTCTATTGCGCTTGTAACAAGGTGGTGACCAAGGACCGCTCGCGCGCCGCGCCGTATCTCGAGGACCTCTACCGGGAGATGGCCCTGCAAAGCGCCCTGTTCGACCGGCGGCGGGTGGTGGATCAGCTCCACTGGGGCGGGGGCACGCCGACCTTCCTCAGCCGCAGCGAGATGAGCCGGCTCATGGAGGAAACGGCGCGGCGTTTCCGGCTGCGCGACGACGACGGCGGCGAGTACGCCATCGAGGTGGACCCCCGCGAGGCCGATCCCGACACCATCGCCCATCTGCGGGGGCTGGGATTCAATCGCCTGAGCCTCGGCGTGCAGGATTTCGATCCCCGTGTGCAGCGGGCGGTCAACCGCATCCAGAGCGAGCGCGAGACCCGCGCCATCCTGGACGCCGCCCGCGCCCAGGGCTTCAAATCCATCAACGTGGACCTGATCTACGGCCTGCCGTTCCAGACCGAGGCGTCCTTCGCGCGCACCGTGGAACGGATCGTCGAGGCGGCCCCGGACCGGCTCTCGGTGTTCAACTATGCGCACCTACCCGAGCGCTTCAAACCCCAGCGGCGGATCCGGGCCGAGGATCTCCCCTCACCGTCCACCAAGCTGGCCATCCTGCGCCGGACCATCGAGCAGCTCACCGAAGCCGGCTACGTCTACATCGGCATGGACCATTTCGCCCGACCCGAGGACGAGCTCGCCCAAGCCCAGCGCGAGGGCAAACTGCACCGCAACTTTCAGGGATACTCCACGCGCGCCGGCGCCGATCTGGTGGCCATGGGGATCACCGCCATCGGTCAAGTGGGAGATACCTACGGGCAGAACGTGCGCACGCTGGAGGCCTACCACCAACGCCTGGCGGAAGGGCGCCTGCCCATCTGGCGGGGGGTGACCCTGACCCCGGACGATCGGCTGCGCAGGCACGTGATCTCGCAGCTCATCTGCCACTTCGAACTGGACACCCGAGCAGTGGAACGGCGCTTCGGGGTGGACTTCGACGACTACTTCGCCACCGAGCTGGCCGACCTGCGGAACATGGAGCGCGACGGACTCGTGCGGTGGGACGGGACCCGTATCACCGTTGCGCTGAAGGGACGGTTGCTGATCCGCAACGTGTGCATGGTGTTCGACCGCTATCTGCGCGAGGCGGCCGCCCAGGCCCGGTTCTCCAAGGTGATCTGACAGACCACGCGGTCGGCGCGGCCCCAACGTGAAAACGGCGCCCGAAGGCGCCGTTTTCACGAGCAGCGAATTCCCGTGCAGGGATTACTTGCCGCCCTGGTTCTGGGCGGGTGCCGCAGGAGCCGCCGGGGCGGCGTAGGGTGCGCCCCAGGGACCCGGTGCGTAGCCCGGATAGCCATAGGGGCCATAGGCATACGGAGGCGGATAGGCCCACCACGGACCATAGTAGTCGTAGTAGTCGCCCCAGCCACGAGCACTGCCCCGAGCGCTGAAGTCGAAATCGCCGAAGCCGTCGCCCCAGCCACGGCTCCAGCCGGGACCATCGCCCCACCAGGCGCTGGCGGGCTGCATGGCCAGGGCCGCCGCGGCAGCCAGGACCGCTGCAGAGGAAAAGGTCGCAACCTTCTTCATATCGTACCTCCCAAAAGGATCAGGAAAACGTGTCGAGGACACGGGCGAAACACCTGAGGCGCTGCCGGCCGGGCGGAACTGCCATTCCCTGAGCTCACAACGCCCGGGTGTTCCACAGAAGCCCCTTCCAGACCGCGAAGGAACCAGGCTCCGATTATGCGTCGGGCCGAAAGCGAAGTAAACTCCGCTCCCTGTCCCAGATCAGCCGCCACCCGGCCCGGCCGACACTCACGGATACAGCAGCACCTTTCGCCACTCACCCGAGGCCTCGCGCAGGTAGCAGAGGCGCTCGTGCAGGCGATGCCACCCGGCCGTCCAGAACTCGATCCGTTCCGGCACGACTCGGTAGCCGCCCCACCGGGGTGGACGAGGCACGACCCGGTCCCGGAACCGCTGCCGCATCTCTTCCACCCGTCGCTCCAGGACCGCACGGCTTTCGAGCGGCTCGGACTGCAGCGAGGCCCAGGCGCCGATCTGGCTGTCGCGCGGCCGGCTCGCCCAATACCGGTCCGCCTCCTCGGCATCCACCTGCTCCGCCACCCCTTCGATGAGCACCTGGCGGGCCAGGGGCTGCCAATAGAAACACAGCGCCACGCTCGGATTCTCGCGCAGCTGCCGCGCCTTGCGGCTCTGGAGATTGGTGTAGAAGACGAACCCGCGCCGATCGTGATGCTTGAGCAGCACGGTACGCGCCGACGGCCGGCCGTCGGCGGCCGCCGTGGCCAGCGTCATGGCCGTGGGCTCGGGCAGCTCCGTCTTCATCGCCTCCTCCAGCAGTTCACCGAACCGCCGTATGGCCTCCTCGTACAGATCCGTCATGCGCACTCCCCATCTCGTGAACATGGCCTCTCGGGCTCATGGTAGCAGCGCGCGCAAACCGCAAACCCGACCCAGGTCAGGCGAGGGCGCGGTCCCAGGCCGGACGCGGCGGAGCGCTGCGGGCTGAAATTCCTTGGAGCTGCCGGTATACAATGGCGTGAAAACTGGTCGGTTTGCCCCGGCTGGCGATGAGAAGGGGGCGGCGAGCCGGCGTTTCGACACGAAAACTCCTGCAGACTCGGAGGCAACGTGGCGCACCTGCGGATCAGACGTGACTGCTCACAGTGCTCGCGCGGCGGCGAATGCCCCATGGCCCTGCTGGCCCAAACCTCCGCGCCCCGCCCGCCGGCCCAGCTCAACGTGTGGCATCAGGTCTACAAGCGCGGTGAGGCGTTGTTTCGGGTGGGAGAACCCTTCCGCTCCATCGGGATCCTGCGCTCCGGAGCCGTGAAGACCTACCTGCAGCGCGACGACGGTTCCGAACAGGTGCTCGCCTTCCTACTCCCCGGCGACATCCTGGGCCTGGACGCCATCGCCGCCGGCCAGCACATGCGCAATGCCGTGGCCCTGGACACCACCAGCGCCTGCCTGGTCCCGTACGACGGCGTGGACGAGATCTCCAACCGCTTTCCCGCGTTGCGCCGGGAGATGATGCGCCAAATGAGCCTGGGCCTAGTGCGTGACGCTCAAGTGCACATGTTGCTGACGATGCGCACCGCCGATCAGCGTCTGGCGGCCTTCCTATTGGACCTGTCCAACTGGTACCGCAACCACGGGTTCTCGGCCCGGGAGTTCCAGCTCCCCATGCCCCGGGCGGACATCGCCAACTATCTGAACATCAAGCCCGAAACGCTCAGCCGCGCGCTCACGCGCATGCAGAACGACGGACTGATCCGCGCCGAGCGGCGCCGCCTCCTCATACTGGATCCCGATGCGCTGCGCACCATGGCCGGTGAATCCCTGCCACCGGAGGCGTGGCGCGCGGTGCGCAAGCAGGTGCAGTGATCCCGTGGCCTGCGCGGGTCATCCCCGGTGGCAGGTGCTGCTCCCTCGGTTCCGCGGCGCATGGAAACACCGCTCGGCATGCACCAAGCGCGATATAGGAGGCCCTTCGGGCGGAAAAACCGAATATCCGAGTACCAGGCCACGCGGCTTCGCGGTCGTGCGGCAGGTCGATCTTTTCTCGATACTCAAACTCACACTCAAGAGGTAGCCCGACCATGAAAAGTACCTGGGTAGTCGTCACCGACAGCACCCGCGCACGCATCCTCAAGGCGGACAACGCCGTCAGCCCCCTGAGCGAGGTCGAGACGCTGGTCCATCCGGAAAGCCGACTGCACGAGCGTGATCTGATCAGCGATGCGCCGGGACGCGCGTTCGACCGGGCCGGGCAGGGCCGCCATGCCATGGGTCAGCAGGTCAGCCCCAAGGAGCACGAAGTAGAGGCGTTCGTCCGCCAGGTCGCTGAACGCCTGGAACAGGCCCGGGAACACGGCGAGCTGGAGCAGCTCATCATCGTGGCACCACCCAACGTTCTGGGCAAACTACGCAAGGCACTCCCCCCCGAGGTAGCGCGCCTGGTCACGATGGAAATGGGCAAGAACCTGAGCAAGCTCAGCCCCCAGGAGATCCGCGACCATCTCCCGGAACGGCTGCCTCCCCTGCCGGCGTGAACCGGTCTTCTCGACCGATCCCGCCCACCAGCTCCTTCAAGGCCAGCGCGTCGCGCACGGCCCGGCCTTCGGCGTCGTTGTTGAAGAACACCCAGGCGCCCTTTCCGGCCCGGCGCAGTTCCGTGAGCCACTCGGCCAGCCAGCCCAGCCCGGCGCGCCTGTACTCGCCTGCATACCAGCGCAGGGGGCCATGCATGCGCACGTAGGCGAAGGGAGCGGTGAGCCACAGCGGGCTGCGCTCCCCGTCCGCATCGTAGACGCAGAAGGCGACCCCGTGCGCCGCGAGCAGATCGGCCACGTCGCGGGTGTGCCAGCGGAGATCCCGAAACTCGAAGGCAGCGTCGAGAGCCGGTGGAAGCCCATCCAGGAAGGACTGGAGGCGCGAGAGATCGGGACGCCACCGGCCGGGCAGCTGGAAGAGCACGGGGCCTTGGTGCGGACCGAGACCGTGCATGCGATCCAGGAAGCGCTGCACGGCCTGCGCGCAGTCATTCAGGCGCCGAACATGGGTGATGTACCGGCTCGCCTTGACTGCGAACGAGAAGCCTTCCGGCACCGACTCGGCCCACTGGCGCACCGTGCCCTGCGAGGGGAGGCGGTAGAAGGCGTTGTTGACCTCCACGCAGTCGAAATGCCGCGCATACCAGCCTAGCCACCCGCTGGGAGCGAGCTCACGCGGGTAGAACACCTCGCGCCAATGGGCATAGTGCCATCCGGAGGTTCCGATCCGCAGCATCGCCGTCCACGCCGGCCGAGGCCCAGCTATTCGCGCGCCAACCCCGGCCCGCCGCGCACGACTCCCACCACGCCCGACAGAGCTGGAAGCGACGAATCCTCGGACGTAGGCCCGGCGTCGCCCGCCGGCCTCAATGCGGGCCGGAGCCGCCGCCCCCCGTGGAGCACTGGGCCAGGGCGTTGAGGCGGCCGCGATCGTGCAACACGATGTGACGGCCCTCGACCTCGATCATGCCCTGGTGTCCAAACTGGGTGAGCGTCCGGCACACCGTCTCCAGGGCCAGCCCGAGAAACTCGGCGATCTCCCTGCGCCCCATGGCCAGATTGAACTCCTGCGAGGAAAACCCCCGCTGGTCGAACCCATCGGCCAGATGGCAGAGAAATCCCGCGATGCGGGCCGAAGCGCTCTTGTTGCCCTTGAGCAGACCGAGCCGTTCTTCCTGCAGGATCTCCCGGCTCATCAGGCGGAGCAACACGTGGTTCAGCGCCGGGCGCTCCTCGGCGGCCCGCTGGAAGTCCCGGAAAGGCAGCTCGCACATGCTCGAGGTGTCGAGCGCCGTGGCGTTGCAATCGTAACGACCCTCGGCGATGGCGCCAAGCCCCACGACCTCCCCCGTCATATAGAACCGCAGCACGTATTCCTCGCCCGTCTCGGTGACGTTCCACGCCTTCACGCAACCCGAACGAACGATGTACAACCCGCGCAGGGACTGGCCGGCCCGGAACAATTCCTTACCCTTGCGCAGCACGGTGGGCCGGCGCATGATGCGCTCCAGCGCGCGGCGGTCGGCGGGCTCCAGCGGAACCCACGGACACACGCGCGCAGACGGACAGGTCTGGCAGTTGTTGTCGCGTTGCATTCGATCCACCTCCGCAACTGCTGATCCGCTCATCGTCCCGCTACGCCACGTTCACACCGTCTCGACCCGAGCGGGCGAGGCAGCCCGCCTTCCCGCGGCGGCTCAACGGCCGGCGAGCGCACCTGGCGCCGAGACGCCATACTTACGGGTTGGGGTCTGTGGAGCGTCGCGCACATCGCTCAGAAAGCGCACGTCACGATCGGTCAGGACGCCGAGCCGCCCGGCACCGCTGTGGACCACGATGCCCCGCAGCCGAACCCAACGCCCCTGCCAGGACAGTCGCACGGTGAGCGCTTCGGCGGGGCGGAACCGCAGCGCGCTGCCCAGCTCCAGGCCCAGGCCCGAATCCCCGACGTCGCGCAGCACCGCCCAACCCACCAACCGGCCGCGACGTTCGAGCGCCACGGGAATCCGCACTTCCACCCGCCGGAAGCAGCGGTGCTCCACGGGTTCACGCCCCCAGCAGCCGGGCGTCGATCTCCTTTTCGGCCGCGAGCCAGTCGTGCAGCTCGCCACCCGGCGCGAAGCCCCTAGCCTGGGCACGGTAATAGGCCGCCTCGGCGATCATCGCCAGGCGTACCTCCGGTGCGACCGCGGCCCCCTGCTGCTCGGCGGCACGGGTGCGCCCCTTGCGCTGCCGTGCAATGGTCCGTTTTTTCGTTGCCGCTCGTACGCTGCGCGCCTTACCTGCGGCGCGCGTGGTCGTGGTAGCCATCGACGCTCTCCTTGGGGTATGACGGGCCTTCGGAAAACCAGCGTGTTCGGCGTGGCGTTCTCCGGCACCTCTGCATGGAATCGTTGTCGTTCGAGTCACGTCATGGGTCCGGACTGCGGCCCATAAACCTATGGTCTCGTATGCGGCGAGGCCGGCAAATTGGCGCGATTGCCTACGTAACCTCACGTATGGAACAGCGGGCGCCGGTTCCCGGTTCAGGAAGGGTCGTGCAGGCCGCAGAGGACCGCCTTGTCCACGAGCTGTGGCAGCGTGCGCACACGCATCTTTTCCATGACCCGGGCGCGGTGCACGTCGATGGTCCGATGGCTGACCTCCAGCCGCCGCGCGATTTCCTTGTTGGAAAGGCCCTCCACCACCAAGGCCATGACCTGGCGCTCACGCGGCGTCAGCCGCTCGTAACAGGCGCGCGCCTGACGTTCCTGCCGGGCCTTTTCACGCAGCCTGCGGTCCCACTCCAGCGCATCGGGGATCCGGGCCAAGAGCTCGTCGGTCTGGAACGGCTTTTCCAGAAAGTCCACCGCCCCGCCGCGCAGCGCCCGCACCGCCATGGGGACGTCCCCGTGACCGGTCAGGAAGATGATGGGAATCCGGATCCCGCGCCGGCTGAGCTCGTGCTGGAGTTCCAGCCCGCTCATGGCCGGCATGCGCACGTCCAGAATCAGGCAGCCCGGTTGCCCGGGATCGTAGGCTTCCAGAAACGCCTCGGCCGAGGGATGGCAGCGCACCTGCAGTCCGTTCGATTCCAACAGCAATGCCAGCGCGCCGCGCACCGCGTCGTCGTCGTCCACCACGTGGACGACGGCTTCATGCCGCGCCTCACCCATTGCGGGCCTCCGTGACCGGTGCCCCTTCGGCCGGGGCCTCGACCAGGGGCACGGTGAACCGGAACACGCCCCCTCGGGGATCCGCCTCGGCCCACAGCCTCCCACCGTGACTCTCGATGATCGAGCGGCTGATCGCCAGCCCCATGCCCAGCCCGTCGGCCTTGTCGGTGTAGAACGGGGCGAGGACCTGGTCCACCTCGTCGGGCTTCAACCCCGGCCCCGTATCGCGCACCGTCACCATGACCTCACGGCGTTGCGCGTCTTCGGCCACCGTCACGCTCAGAACGCGGTCGCCCGCCACGTCCATCATCGCCTCCACGGCATTACGCATGAGATTGATGAGCACCTGCTGGAGCTGCACCCCATCGGCCCACACCCGAGGGGACTGGCCCGGCACTGCCACCTCGATGGTGACGCCGGCCTGCCGGGCCAGGGGCCGCACGATTTCGAGAGATTGCTCGATGACCTCCTCCAGCGAGACCTCCCCTCGTCGGGGTTCCCTGCGGCGCAGGAAGCCGCGGATGTGCCGGATGATGTCGCCCGCCTGCTGAGCCAGGCGGGCGGTGTCCTCCAGCGCCTCGCGCACCTTCGGGTCCTGCACACGCCCCTCGTCGATCATGCGCAAACAGGCGGTGGCATAGGCGTAGATGGCCGTCAGCGGTTGGTTGAGCTCGTGGGCCAGGGTCGCGGCCATCTCGCCCATCAGACTCAGCCGGTCCATGTGGCTCACCAGGGCGGCCTGCCTGCGGGCCTGCTCCTCGGCGCGCCGCTTGTCGGTCACGTCCGTTCCCGTCAGCACCACGTAGTCCACGCGGCCCCGGCCGTCGGCCATGGCGGTGCCGTGCCAGGCGACCAGCCGCTTCCCGCCCTCTCGGGTCCGGCACCAGGTCTCGAACTCGCTGGGAAAGTTGCGGGTGGTGGCCTCGGTGACGGCCGCGCGCACCACCTCGCGCTCGTGCGCGTCGAGGAACAGATCCCAGAACACCCGACCCTCCACCTCCCCCGCCGGGAAACCGGTCGCCTGCTCGCAGGCCCGGTTGAAACGCCGGATCCGCCCCTCGCGGTCGAGCACCACGATGAGCGCGCCCGAGGTCATGAGCACGGCCGAGACGAAATTGCGCTCCTCGCGCAGCTCGGCCTCCATGCGCCGGCGCTCGGCCACGTCCCGCACCACCGCCACGAAGGCGTCCTTCCCGTTCATGTGGAACCGGCTCAGCGTGACCTCGGCCGGAAACCGCGACCCGTCGCTGCGCAGGGCCTCGACCTCGGTGCCCAGCACCGCCGGCTCCCCTCCTCGCAGCCAAGCCTCCCAGTGGGTCGCGCGCAGGGAATCAGCCTCGAAGAGGTCCTCCACACGCAGATCCGGGACTTCGCGCTCGTGGCGTCCGAACATCCGCAGGGCCGCGGGATTCATGCTGGAGAGCCGGTGTGCCGCGTCGAAGGTCACGATCCCTTCCGCAACGGCATCCAACACGGCCTGGTGCAGACGACGCGCCTCGCTGAGCTGGGCCTCGGTCTCGATCTGCGCCGTGATATTCGTCTGCACGCCGACGAAATGCTCCACGCGCCCGCCCGGATCGCGCAGCGGCGCGATGGACAGCGCGTCCCAATACCGCAGGCCGTCCTTGCGCCGGTTCTGCAACACCCCACGCCAGACCCGGCCGGCGCGGATGGTCTGCCACATCTGGCGGTAGACCTCGGCCGGCGTGCCCTCGGAACGGAGAATGGCCGGTGTGCGCCCCACGGCCTCGTCGGCGGTATAGCCGGTGTTTTCGGTGAACGCCGGGTTCACGTATTCGATCACCCCGTTGCGATCGGTCACGATCACGGCGCTCGGGCTCTGTTCGACCACCGCCTCCATGGTTCGCAACCGCCCGGCCGCGCGCTGGCAGGCCCGCTCGGCGCGCAGGCTCGCCGTGAGCAGCAGACACAGCGCGGCCAACGGCACTGCCAGCGCCGCGGCGTACACCGCCGCCCAGGGCCAACCGGAGGCACGCGCCCATTCCCCCAACGCCAAGCCCACGGCCACCGCCGCGGCCGCCGCACACACCATCAGGATCCAGCGATGCAGGGGGCGCTCCAGCCCCCCTCCACGCCTTTTGTCCGACGCCCGGGTGCTCATTTCGGTTAGGCTAGCAAACCGGCGCGCTTTTCACAGGCGGCATCGGCGCGCACCCGGCCCATCACCGCCACAATGGGAGACGAAACGGGCGATGACCGGCTCCAGATCGCATTCGCGCCGCGCGACGGGTGCGGCTCGAACCCGGACCTTCTGGCCATGAGCGGGCACGTCCCCCTGTTCCGGGGCGACATCCTCACCCTGGTGGAGGAAGAAGTGTGTCTGCCCGACGGGCGCCGCTTCCGCATGCAGATCGCCCGCCATCCCGGCGGCGCGGCGGTCGCCGCCGTGGACGAGGGGCTCCGGGTGTGCCTGCTGCGCCAGTACCGTCATGTGGCGGGTGGACGGCTTTGGGAGCTGCCGGCGGGCAAGCTCGACCCCAACGAACGTCCCCGGGCCACCGCCCGGCGCGAGCTCCAGGAGGAGACCGGGCTGCGGGCCGCGCGGTGGCGCCCCCTCGGGATCGTGCACAGCTCTCCGGGCGTGTTCTCCGAAGTGATCCACCTGTTCCTGGCCACGGAACTGTCCGCAGGGCCGAGTGCCCGCCAGGCCGACGAGGACATCGAGGTGCACTGGGTGGAGTTGGGCCGCGCCCTGGACTGGGCGGCCGACGGCACGATCACCGACGCCAAGACCATCGCCGGGCTGCTGCGCGCCCATGCCGCCCTGCAAGCCGGCGGCCCGCACCGGCGGTAGTGCTCGCCGACTCACGCCGGCCCGTGCAGGCACACGGGAACGGGGCGCACCAGCCGCACTTCCCGGACATCCACCCGGGCCGCACAGGCCCACACCTCCAGGCCCTGTGCCACGCCCTCCTCCAGGGCCGCGCCCCAGGCCGGATCCACCGCATGGGCAGGGCCCACCACCCGGGCATCGTCACGCTGCACGCAGAAGAACACCCCGGCGCGGAACCCGGCCCGCACCATGCGCACGAGTTCGTGCAGGTGCCGCAGCCCGCGCGCCGTAGGGGCGTCGGGGAATCGCGCGCTGCCCCCGGCATCCACCCAGGTGACGTTCTTGACCTCCACGTAGCAGTCCGGCGCGGGACCGGCCTCCAGCAGCAGATCGACGCGGCTGCGCCCGCCTCCGTAGCGTACCTCGCGACGCACCCGTCGATAGCCCCCGAGCGACGCGACGCAGCCCTCGCGCACGGCCTCCTCCACCAGGGCGTTGGCCCGCAGGGTGTTCACCCCCACGCAGACCCCGCTTCGGGTCTCCACCAGTTCCAGGGTCAGGGGATACTTGCGGCGCGGGTTCTCGGAGCGGCTCAGCCAGACCCGCAGCCCCGGATCGGAACAGTCGCGCATGGCCCCCGTGTTGGCGGTGTGCGCGGTGACCCGGGTGCCGTCCTCCAGCTCGACATCCACCAGAAAACGTTGATAACGTCGCAGCAGACGAGCCGGAATCAACGGTGTCCTGAATCGCATCGCGAGGAGACAGCGCACATGGAGATCGGGGTACCCCGTGAGATCAAGGATCGCGAGAACCGCACGGCGCTCACCCCGCCGGCCGTAGCGCAACTGCGTGCCGAAGGCCATCGCGTGTACGTGGAGCGCGGCGCCGGAGCCGGTTCGGGATTCGACGACGCCGAATATACACAAGCCGGGGCCGAACTGGTGGATGCGGCGGGCGCCTGGCGCCGTGAACTGGTGGTGAAGGTCAAGGAGCCATTGCCCCCGGAGTACGGATTTCTGGACGGGCAGATCCTGTTCACCTTCCTCCATCTGGCCGGCGTCGACCCCGCGCTCACCCGGCGCCTGCTCGAGGCGGGAACCACGGCCATCGGCTACGAGACCGTCGAGGACCGCTGCGGACGGCTGCCCCTGCTTGCCCCCATGAGCGCCATCGCGGGCAACATGGCCACCCTCATGGGCGCCTGCTATCTCGCCGCTCCCCAGGGCGGACGCGGCGTGCAGCCCGGCAAGGTACTCGGCACCCCCCACGGACGGATCCTCGTCATCGGCGACGGCACCGTCGGACAGCATGCCGCGCGCGTGGGGATCGCCCTGGGAGCGCGGGTGTCCATGGCCGGCCGTCGGCCGGAGCGGGCCGAGGCCCTGCGACGCAAGATGCCGGGCGAACTCCACTGGTTCTGCTCCACGCCCGACAGCGTGGCGCGTCACGTGCGGGAGGCCGATCTCGTGGTCAGCGCCGTGCTCGTGCGCGGGGCCCGCGCACCCCACGTGGTCACCGAGGAGATGGTCCGCAGCATGCCGCGCGGCGCGGTGATCGTGGACGTCAGCATCGACCAGGGGGGCAGTGTCGAGACCTCGCGCCCCACCACCCACTCGGAGCCGGTATTCGTGCGCCACGGCGTGCTGCACTACTGTGTGACCAACATGCCGGGCGCCTATCCGCGCACCGCCACCCTCGCCCTGGTTCGCGCCACCCTGCCGTATGTGAGCGCGCTGGCCCGTGACGGGCTCGACGCCCTGCGCCGCGATCCCGGCTTCGCCCGTGGCCTGCAGACCCATGGCGGCCATGTCGCCTGCGAACCGGTGGCCGAGGCCCTCGGCCTGCAGGACCGCTACCGTCGCGCCGAGGCGTTGCTCGGCATCCACTGAACGGACCGGCGCCGCATTCGCCCGGACCGCGCATTCCCGAGCCCCCGGCTCCGGCGGAGCCGGGGCGGCACACGGAATGTGCGCCGGCTCACGAAAGTTGCATCTGCGCCACGCACGGTTCCGTAAACTTGCCGCACATCCTGAAAAACCCCTCCATAAGCGCCTATTACCTATGGAGTGTCAGTCACTTTTGCGCTATCGTTGTATAGGAGCGACGAATCTTCCAGAAAGGCATTCTCTGTTGCAAATATACAACGAAGGAGATTTCCGGAAATGAACCAGCCCACCCACATGGAGACGCCTCCCGCACGCCCCGGGATGGCCCCTCGGGGATCCGTGCAGCCGCGCCCCCCGGCGGACCGCCAACTGCGCCTCGTACCTCCCTACAAAACGGGCGAAGAGGATATCGACCGCGTGGTGATGCGCTGCCGCGACTGACCAGGCGTGGGCGCCGAGGTCTCAGTCGGGGAAGTCACGCAGCCGGACGGGCAGCCGCCGCGGTCCCCAGTCTCCGGGCGGTCCCTCGAACACGCCTGCGCAGGGGGTGCCGCACTGGCGGCAGCGCCCGTCGTCGGTCAGATTCCATTCGGTGATCACATACCAGTCGCGGCCGATCACCCGGGTGCCGCAGTGGTGGCAGTACGTGCTCTGCCCTTCCTCGTCGTGGACGTTGCCGGTGTAGGCGTAGCGCACGCCGTTTTTCATGGCGATGCGGCGGGCCCGACGCAGCGTCTCCGGGGGGGTCGGCGGGTGGTCCAGCATCTTGTAGTCGGGATGAAAGGCCGTGAAGTGCATGGGCACGTCGGGGCCCAGCTCCTCCACCACCCACTGGGTCATGGCCTCCAGTTCCTCGTCCGAGTCGTTCTCCCCCGGAATCAGGAGGGTGGTGATCTCGAACCACACGTCGGTTTCGTGCTTGAGGTATTTCAGCGTCTCCAGCACCGGCTCGAGATGCCCGCCGGTGATCTTCCAGTAGAACCGTTCGGTGAAGGCCTTCAGATCCACGTTGGCCGCGTCCATGTATGAGAAGAATTCCCGACGCGGCTCCTCGGTGATGTAACCCGCCGTCACGGCCACGGAGCGCACACCCAACTCGTGGCAGGCCTTGGCCACGTCGATGGCGTACTCCATGAAGATCACCGGGTCGTTGTAGGTGTAGGCCACGCTCCGGCAGCCCAGTTTCTTCGCCACCCGAGCGATCTTTTCCGGAGGGGCCTCATCGGCCAGCGTATCGGTCTCGCGTGATTTGCTGATGTCCCAGTTCTGGCAGAACTTGCAGGCCAGGTTGCATCCGGCCGTGCCGAACGACAAGACCGGCGTGCCGGGCAGAAAGTGGTTGAGCGGCTTCTTCTCGATGGGATCCACCACGTAGCCGCTGGAACGTCCATAGGTGGTGAGCACGATGCGCCCGCCCAGATTGGCCCGCACGAAGCACAGACCCCGCTGGCCCTCGTGGAGCTTGCAGAAGCGGGGACAGAGGTCGCACTGCACCCTTCCGTCTTCGAGACGGTGCCAGTATTTCGTCTCCCGGATGGCGTCGAGCGGCCCGAAGTCTTCTTTGCGTTCAGGCTCCGCATTCATGTCGTACCTCCCATTCTTCAGGCATCCATCGAAGCTCAACGACCCCATCGCGAAGCACGAGCAGTTCCCCGGCCTCCAAGGGCACCCACGGTTCGTCGCTCAGCGGCACGCTGGCCACGAGCGCCACGCGCTGGTTCGCTTCCCGGCTGGAGAGCGACAGCGCGGCCATTTCCAGTCGGCCTCGTCCCGAGCGGCAGCGTCGTTCGAGCAGATGCAGGCCGGGCGCGCGGAACACCGTCTCGCCTGGGTGCTGCCTACGGTCACCGTGACAGAAGAGCACATCGCCGTCGCTGTAGAGGAAGTTGGCCGGCCCAAGGGCGCGCAATGCCCGGGCCAGTTCCGCCACCACCGCCAGTCGCTCCGTCAAGGGGGGCGTGTCCGCCGCGCAACCGGCCCACAGTTCCCGCATCCGGTCCATGAGCACACAAAAGGCATATTCCGAGTCCGTCTCCCCCACGGGACAGTACGGTCCCGTGGCGGGGAACGCCTCCCGGATCCCCGGCAAGTCCCCGTTGTGCGCGAACACGTGCATCCGGCCACCCAGCTCGCGCAGGAAGGGCTGCGTATTGCGTAACGCGCGCTCGCCCGCCGTGGCCAGACGGATGTGCGCGATCACCAGCCGGCTCCGATACGCGTGCGACATCATGAACCGCAGCGCCGGGCTCTCGGCCGCCGGGCAGGGCTCGCGCACGCAGTGCACGTCCGGCCCCGAGAAAAAGGCCACGCCCCAGCCGTCTCGGTGCCGGTCGGTCCGCCCGCCGTGACGAGCCAGTTCCTCCATGGACAAAGTGGCCGTGGCCGCAAACCGGGCCGACATCCCGAACAACTCACACATGGCGGCGTTTCATCGCCGGAAGAGCCAGATCAACAAGGTCAGCACGAGGCTGACGAGAATCATGGTGGTGATGGGGAAGTAGAATACGAAGTTGTCCCGCTCGATGAGGATGTCTCCCGGCAGCCGCCCCAGGGGCAGCCGCCGCAGCCACGGCCACGCCAGCCCCGCGACCAGCAGCACCAGTCCCGCGATCACCAGACCTTTCTGCAATCCATCCACCTCCTGGACCCCCGGCGCACGAACGCCACGCACCCGCGCTTGAAAGACCGGCTTCGAGGCTATATAGCAGAGTGCATGGGGACTTTCCCGTATCGAATCAAGTGACAGGCCTGCGGAAACCGGCAGCGATGGACCACAGCGACGAGGCACCCAGGGCGGGCGACGCCTTATTGATCGTGGACGTACAGAACGATTTCCTGCCCGGCGGGGCCTTGGCCGTGCCACGGGGCGACGAGGTGGTGCCCGTACTCAACCGTTGGATCGCCCGGTTCCGGGAGCAGGGGCTGCCGGTGATCGCGACGCGGGACTGGCACCCCTCCGGACACTGCTCGTTCCAGTCCCGCGGCGGGCCCTGGCCCGTGCATTGCGTGGCCGGCACGGCCGGCGCGGATTTCGCCCCCGGCCTGGAGCTGCCGAAAGACACCGTGGTGATCTCCAAGGCCACCGAGCCCGACCGCGAAGCCTACTCGGGTTTCCAGGGAACGGACCTGGCGCGGCGGCTGCGGACCCTGGGCGTGCGGCGCCTGTTCGTTGGTGGGCTGGCCACCGACTATTGCGTGCTGGAGACGGTGCGCGACGCCCTGCGGGAGGGTTTCGATGTGGTGTTGCTGCGCGACGCGGTACGGGCGGTGGACGCGCACCCGGGCGACGGGGATCGCGCGCTGCGCGAGATGGAGCGGCTCGGAGCCCGCCTGGGCTGAACGGCGGGGGAGCCTCGGACGACACCCCTGTCCCGCCGGCGGGACGGGCAACATAGCGCCGAAGCCGGCCGCGCGAATCGACGCTGTCTCGTGATCGTACGCTCCTTGCTCTTGGTCTCCCATGCGCTGCCTGGGGGCAGTCACCTGCGGGCCGGACCAGATCGACCATGCGCCCCGGGGCGGGAGGCGCGGGAGGCCGCCACGCAGTCGGCGGGGAAATGCGGCACCCGACCGTCTCCGGTGCCACCCGCCACCCCGCCCCCTGAGCGGTGACGCCGCGTATAATGCGCGGTTCCCGTACGATTCCGACCCCGAAGGGGGACGCTCCACCGACGAACCGACAGACCGACACAGATCCGTGCTGCTCAAGAACCAGAACCTGTTCCTCGTGGGCCCCATGGGTGCGGGCAAGAGTTCCATCGGGCGCCAGCTGGCCCGCCGGCTCGGCAGGCCGTTCCGCGACAGCGACCGTGAAATCGAGGAACGCACCGGGGTGGACATCGCCACCATCTTCGAATATGAGGGCGAGGAGGGCTTTCGCCGCCGCGAGACCAAGGTCATCGACGAACTGTCCCGCGAGCAGGGCATCGTCATGGCCACGGGGGGCGGAGCGGTGCTGCAGCCCGAGAACCGCGACCGGCTCTCGGCGCGGGGTTTCGTGGTCTACCTGCACGCCACCGTGGACACGCAGCTCGCCCGCACCGCCCGCGACAACAGCCGCCCACTGCTCCAGACCGAGGATCGGCGCGCGCGGCTCGAGGCGCTCATGGCCGAGCGCGATCCGCTCTACCGGGAGATCGCCGACCTGGTGGTGGACACCGACCAGGGCCGCGTGAACCACATCGCCGACGTCATCCTCAACCGCATCCGCGAGATCTAGCCCGCCCATGGAGACCCTCACCGTCGAGCTGGGCGCGCGCAGCTACCCCATCCACATCGGTGCGGGTCTGCTGGAGCGGGCCGATCTGCTGCGCCCCCACGTGCGGGGGGGGCAGGCCATGGTGGTCACCAACGAGACCGTGGCCCCGTTGTACCTGGAGCGACTGCTCCGCTCGCTGGAAGGGCTGCGCGTGGATCACGTGGTCCTGCCGGACGGCGAACGCTACAAGACACTCCAGGTCATGGACCGGATCTACACCGCGCTGCTCGAGCGACACCATGACCGCGGCACCACCCTGATCGCGCTGGGCGGCGGCGTGGTGGGCGACATGACCGGGTTCGCCGCGGCCACCTATCTGCGCGGGGTGGACTTCATCCAGGTGCCCACCACGCTGCTGGCTCAGGTGGATTCCTCGGTGGGAGGCAAGACCGGGGTGAACCATCCCCTGGGCAAGAACATGATCGGCGCCTTTCATCAGCCGCGCTGCGTGCTCATCGACACCGACACCTTGGACACCCTCCCCGACCGCGAGCTCAGCGCGGGACTGGCCGAGGTCGTCAAATACGGCCTCATCGACGACCCGGCGTTGTTCGCGTGGCTCGAAGACCACCTCGAGGCCCTGCTGGCACGGGATCCCGCGGCGCTGCGCCACGCCATCGCCCGCTCCTGCGCGGACAAGGCGCGCATCGTGGCCGACGATGAGACCGAGCGCAGCGGCCGGCGGGCCCTGCTCAACCTGGGTCACACCTTCGGCCACGCCATCGAGACCGGGGTCGGCTATGGAACCTGGCTGCACGGCGAGGCCGTGGGCTGCGGGATGGTCATGGCCGCCGACCTCTCCCGGCGGCTGAGCTGGATGGAGGCGGCCGAGGTCGAGCGCGTGCGGCGGATGGTGGAGCGTGCCCGACTGCCGGTGCGCCCCCCCGCGGGGCTGACCACGGACCGCTTCCTGGAACTCATGGCGGTGGACAAGAAGGTCCTGGGCGGGCGCCTGCGCCTGGTGCTGCTCGAGGGCATCGGTCACGCGGTGCTCACCGACCGCTTCGATGGGTCGCTGCTGCGCGAGACCATCGACACCTTCACCGTCCCGTGACCCCCGGCCCGCTGGAAAACCCCACCGCCGAGCGGGCGTCCCATCGGCGGCGCTTTGGTATAGTTATGGGCTTTGCCTGCATCTGAGCGGGGCCGGTCTCGGTTCGGGGCCGACCCCGGACTGGAGCACATGTCATGGCGCTGAATCCCCCAGGCGGTCTCTATCGCCCTGAATTCGAGAAGGACAACTGCGGCTTCGGGCTCATCGCCCACATGGACGACCGGCCGAGCCACTGGCTGGTGCGCACCGCCATCACCGGCCTGGCCCGCCTCACCCACCGGGGCGCGGTGGCCGCCGACGGCAAGAGCGGCGACGGCTGCGGGTTGCTGCTCAAGTGCCCCGAGGCCTTCCTGCGCGCCAAGGCGGCCGAGGCCGGCATCGGGCTGGGCGGGCGTTTCGCCTGCGGCATGGTATTCCTGAATCCCGACCCCCGGCGTGCCGCCCACGCCCGCGCGACGCTGGAGGCCACCCTGGAGCAGAGCGGGTTGACGGTGGCCGGCTGGCGCGAGGTGCCCACCGACCCCCAAGCCTGCGGCCCAGAGGCGCTGCGCTCGCTACCGCGTATCGAACAGGTGTTCGTGCAGCCGGCCGGGACGCTGGAAGACGCGGCCTTCGAGAGCGCTCTGTTCGTGGCCCGGCGCCGGGCCGAGCTGCGCCTGGAGGAGGACCCCGTCTTCTACGTGCCGAGCCTCTCCTCGCGGGTCGTCTCCTACAAGGGCCTGGTGATGCCCGAGAACCTGCCCGTCTTCTATCCCGACCTACGGGACGAGGCCCTGGAAAGCAGCGTGTGCGTGTTCCACCAGCGCTTCTCCACCAACACCTGGCCCCAATGGCGCCTGGCCCAGCCCTTCCGCTTCCTGGCCCACAACGGCGAGATCAACACCATCCGGGGCAACCGCAACTGGGCCCAGGCCCGGGCCTGGAACTTCGCCAGCCCCCTGCTTCCGGCGCTGTCCGAGCTGCTGCCGCTGGTCTCCATGGAGGGCTCGGACTCCAGCAGCCTGGACAACATGCTGGAAGTGCTGTTGGCCGGAGGCATGGATCTGTTCCGGGCGCTGCGCCTGCTCATTCCGCCGGCCTGGCAGAACGTGGCCCACATGGACCCGGACCTGCGGGCCTTCTACGAATACAACTCCATGCACATGGAACCCTGGGACGGCCCCGCCGGGATCGTGCTCACCGACGGCCGCTACGCGGTGTGCGCCCTGGACCGCAACGGCCTGCGCCCGGCCCGCTGGGTGATGACCCGGGATCGGCACATCACCCTCGCCTCCGAGATCGGCATCTGGGACTACGCCCCCGCGGAGGTGGTCGCCAAGGGGCGCGTGGCGCCGGGTCAGATCCTGGCCGTGGACACGGCCACCGGCCGCCTCCTCCTGCCCGCCGACATCGACGATGCGCTCAAAGATCGCCAGCCCTACCGGCGCTGGTTGGCCGAGCACGCCGAGCGGATCACCCCGCGCCTGTCCGGCGAGCCCTTGTGCCGGAGCTGCCTCGGACCGCGGGAACTGCTCACCTACCAGAAAATGTTCGGCGTGACCTACGAGGAGTGCGACCAGATCCTGAAGCCCTTGGCCGCCGCCGGCCAGGAGGCCGTGGGTTCCATGGGCGACGACACGCCGCTGCCGGTGCTCTCCCACCGCCCCCGCTCCCTCTACGACAACTTCCGTCAGCAGTTCGCGCAGGTGACCAACCCGCCCATCGACCCGCTGCGCGAGAGCATCGTCATGTCCCTGGAGACCTGCCTGGGCGCGGAGCGCAACCTGTTCGAGGAAGGTCCGGAGCATGCCCGGCGGCTCATCGTGGACAGCCCGGTGCTCACCGAGGACGTCTTCCACCGCCTGGTCCATCGCAGCGAGCCGCACTACCGCTCGGTGCGCATCGAGCTCAACCGTCCGGCCGAGCAACCCCTGCGCGAGGCGGTCGAGACCATCGCCGCCGAGGCGGCCGAGGCCGTGCGCGAAGGCGCAGTGATCGTGGTGCTCTCGGACCGGGGCATCGAGCGCGGCAAGCTGCCGGTCCACGCCCTGCTGGCCACCGGCTCCGTGCATCACCGGCTGATCGACGAGGGCACCCGCTGCCGGGCCAATATCGTGGTGGAGACCGCCACCGCGCGGGATCCCCATCACTTCGCCGTGCTGCTGGGCTACGGGGCCACGGCCGTCTATCCCTACCTGGCCTACGAGAGCCTGGCGGGCATGGTGCGCAGTGGGGAGATCGCCACCGACGACCTCGCCCGCCTCACGGAGAACTACCGCAAGGGCATCAACAAGGGGCTGTTCAAGATCACCTCGAAGATGGGCATCTCCACCATCGCCAGCTACCGCGGCGCCCAGCTGTTCGAGATCGTCGGCCTGCACGAGGAGGTGGTGAAGCTGTGCTTCAAGGACACCGTCAGCCGCATTCAGGGCATCCATTTCCAGGACCTGCACGAGGATCAGATGAAGCTCGCCCAGCGGGCCTGGAATCCGCGCACCGCCATCGACCAGGGCGGCTATCTCAAGTACATCCACGGTGGTGAGTACCACGCCTACAACCCGGACGTGGTCCAGGCCCTGCACGAGGCCGTCACCAGCGGGGACTACGCCAAGTGGGAGCGCTTCGCCGCGCTGGTCAACGAGCGCCCGCCCACGGTCCTGCGCGACATGCTGGAACTACGCGAGGACACCGAGCCCGTCCCCCTGGACGAGGTCGAACCCGTGGAGGCCATCGTGCGCCGCTTCGACTCGGCGGCCATGAGCCTGGGCGCGCTCTCTCCGGAGGCCCACGAGACCCTGGCTCAGGCCATGAACCGGCTGGGCGGGCGTTCCAACTCCGGCGAGGGCGGCGAGGACCCGTCCCGTTACGGCACGGACAAGGTCTCCAAGATCAAACAGATCGCCTCGGGCCGCTTCGGCGTGACCCCGCATTACCTGGTCAATGCCGAGGTGCTGCAGATCAAGATCGCCCAGGGCGCCAAGCCCGGCGAGGGTGGCCAGCTGCCCGGCCACAAGGTCAACGAGATGATCGCGCGGCTGCGCTATTCCAACCCCGGGGTGCCGCTCATCTCCCCGCCCCCGCACCACGACATCTATTCCATCGAGGATCTCGCCCAGCTCATCTTCGACCTCAAGCAGGTCAACCCCCAGGCCCTGGTCTCGGTGAAGCTGGTCAGCGAGGCCGGCGTGGGGACCATCGCCGCCGGCGTGGCCAAGGCCTATGCCGACCTCATCACCATCGCGGGCTACGACGGAGGCACCGGCGCCAGCCCGCTGACCAGCGTCAAGTACGCCGGTTCGCCCTGGGAGCTGGGCCTGAGCGAGACCCACCAGGCCTTGCGCGCCAACGACCTGCGCGACAAGGTGCGCCTGCAGACCGACGGCGGCCTGAAGACCGGGCTCGACGTGGTCAAGGCCGCCATCCTGGGGGCCGAGAGCTTCGGCTTCGGCACCGCCCCCATGATCGCCATGGGCTGCAAGTACCTGCGCATCTGCCACCTCAACAACTGCGCCACCGGAGTCGCCACCCAGAACGATGTCCTGCGCCGCAAGCACTTCATCGGCAAGGTGGAGATGGTGATGAACTATTTCCGGTTCGTGGCCGAGGAGGCCCGCCGCCTCATGGCACGGCTGGGCGTGCGGCGCTTGGACGAACTCATCGGGCGGCTCGACCTGCTGCGCGTGCGCGAGGGGGACACCCCCCGCCAACGCCGCCTCGACCTGTCCCCCATCCTGAGCGACGGCGGCGTGCCCGCGGACAAGCCCCAGTTCTGCGTGGAACCCCACAACGCCCCCTTCGACCAAGGGGAGCTGGCCGAGCGCATGGTACGCGACATGCTCCCGGCCATCGAGGCCAAGACGGGCGGCGAGTTCCACTACGAGATCCGCAACGTCCATCGTTCCATCGGGGCGCGGGTCTCCGGCGAGATCGCCCGCCGCCACGGCAACTACGGCATGAGCGACGCCCCCCTGATCGTGCGGCTCAAGGGCACCGCCGGGCAGAGTTTCGGCGTGTGGAACGCGGGGGGGCTGCACCTGTATCTCGAAGGCGACGCCAACGACTACGTGGGCAAGGGCATGGCCGCCGGGCGTATCGTCATCCGCCCGCCCGAGGGCAGCGCCTTCGCCAGTCACGAGACCCCCATCGTCGGCAACACCTGCCTGTACGGCGCCACCGGAGGGCGGTTGTTCGCCGCTGGCCTGGCCGGCGAGCGTTTCGGCGTGCGCAACTCCGGTGCCGTGGCCGTGGTCGAGGGGGTGGGTGAACACGGCTGCGAATACATGACCGGCGGGGCTATCGTGGTGCTCGGTCCCACGGGGCTCAACTTCGGCGCCGGCATGACCGGCGGGTTGGCCTTCGTC
The DNA here is from genome assembly GCA_026984215.1 of Gammaproteobacteria bacterium. GTDB lineage: Bacteria > Pseudomonadota > Gammaproteobacteria > JAJDOJ01 > JAJDOJ01 > JALVEU01. The sequence goes on from JALSSO010000131.1 coordinate 78,216, forward strand.
CTCGACGCGGAGGGTAACTTCGTGGACCGTTACAACCACGAGCTCATCGACATTCACCGCGTCGATCCGGAAGAGATGGGCGCGCACAGCGCCTACCTCAGGGAACTGCTCGAGGCGTTCGTGGCCGAGACGGGCAGCATCCGCGGCCGTGAGGTGCTGGACGACTTCGCCGGCCACCTGCCCCGCTTCTGGCTGGTCAAGCCCAAGGCGGCGGCCCTGGAGTCGCTCATCGACGAGCTCCTGCGCCGGGCCGCGTGAGGGGGCGCCACGAAAGCGCGGCACCGCTCACCCTCGGCGGGGTCTCACGATACGGCCGCACCCGGTGTGAAAGGCGGGTGAGCCATGCCAGGGCGCATCCCTGAGTCCTTCGTCGACGAGTTGCTGGCGCGCGTGGACATCGTCCAGGTGATCGACGCGCGCGTGCCCCTGAAGAAAAAGGGCCGCGAATACGCCGCCTGCTGCCCCTTCCACGGCGAGAAGACGCCCTCTTTCTACGTCAGCCCACAGAAGCAGTTCTACCACTGCTTCGGCTGCGGCGCGCACGGCACCGCCATCGGATTTCTCATGGAGTACGAGCGGCTGAGCTTTCCCGAGGCGGTGGAGGCGCTGGCCGAATCGGTGGGCATGGCCGTGCCGCGCGAAGGGGGCGGGTCGGCCGCCCGGGACGACACCCGTCCGCTGTTCGAAGCCTTGGAGGCGGCCGAGGCGGCCTTCCGCAAGGCCCTGCGGGACAGCCCCCGGGCGGTGAACTACCTCAAGGCCCGGGGGCTGAGCGGGGCCACCGCCGCCCGCTACGGCATCGGCTACGCGCCGCCCCCGGAGGCCGCCCTGTGGCGCGAACTCCGCGCGCGCTTTCCCGAGGCGATACTGGAGCGGGCCGGAGTGCTCCTGCGCGGGGAGCGGGGCCCATGGCCCCGCTTCCGGGACCGCATCACCTTCCCCATCCGCGACCGCCGCGGGCGCGTGGTGGGCTTCGGGGCGCGCACCCTCGGCGAGGCGCAGCCCAAGTATCTGAACTCTCCCGAGAACGTCCTCTTCCACAAGGGCCGGCTGCTGTACGGCCTGCACGAATGCCTGCAGCGGGAGCACCGCCCGCGGCGGATCCTGGTGGTGGAAGGCTACATGGACGTCTGCATGCTGGCCGAGCACGGCATCGGTTATGCGGTGGCCACGTTGGGTACGGCCACCACCGCCGAGCACATCGCCCAGCTCTACCGCCTGACCGCGGAGCTGGTCTTCTGCTTCGACGGCGACCGCGCGGGCCGGGCCGCCGCCCGGCGCGCAGCCGAAAACCTGGTCGGACAGTTTCGTGACGGCTGGGAGGCGCGGTTCCTGTTCCTGCCCCAGGGCGAGGACCCGGACAGCCTGATCCAGCAAGAGGGCACGGCAGCCTTCGAGCGACGCATCGCGGCCGCCACACCCCTGGCCGACTACCTGTTCGAAACCCTCTCCGAGGGACTCGACCTGGCCCGGGAGAGCGGCCGCGCGGCCCTGGCCGCGCGCGGCCGCAAACTGTTCGGCACCATGCCGGAGAGCGTCTTCCGCGACCTGCTGTTCCAGCGGCTGAACGACACCGTGGGCGCCCGGGTGCACGGTCCGCACCTCCCGGCTCCCGCCCCCCCGCGGGCCGTGGACGCGGAGCTCGCCATGCGCCGGCCGGTGCGCTGGGCCATCACACTGGTCCTGCTGGAGCCCGCGGCCGCGGCCCGGCTGCCAAACCTCGACCCGCTCGACGACCTGAACCTGCCAGGCATCCGGCTCCTGCTTGCGCTGGTGGAAACCGCCCGCAACCATCCCGATCTCAAGGGCGGACATCTCGCCGAGCACTTCCGCGGGCACGAGGCACACTCCCAACTGCTAAAGCTGCTCACCTACCGTCCGCCGCAAGGATTCGATGTGGCGGCGGAATTGCGGGACGTGGTGCGACGTCTGTTCGCCATGGCCAGGGAACAGCGCATCGAGACACTGATCCGCAAGAGCCGAGAAGGGGGGTTGGACGACCAGGAACTCAAGGAATTGAACGATTTGATGCGCAATCCATCCAATACGATGAGCCATCCAACGGATGCATAGAGGCGATGCACATGCTATAGTGAGTGGTTCACTTGACCCCTGGTAATCCGATGCAAACACGCACAGGCGCTATGGATCAGGATCAACAGTCCCGCATCAAGCAGCTCATCGCCAAAGGCAAGGAACAGAAGTTCCTCACTTACTCCGAGGTGAACGACCACCTCCCGGAAGGGATCGTGGACCCGGAGCAGATCGAGGACATCATCGGCATGATCAACAACATGGGCATCGCGGTGTATGAGAATGCGCCGGATGCCGATGCCCTGCTGCTCGCCACCACTCCGCCGGCGGAGACCGACGAGGACGTGGCCGAGGAGGCGGCCGCGGCCCTGGCCAGCGTGGACGCCGAATTCGGACGCACAACGGACCCGGTGCGCATGTACATGCGCGAGATGGGTTCGGTGGACCTGCTCAGCCGGGAAGGCGAGATTCGCATCGCCAAGCGGATCGAGGAAGGCCTGCTGGAGGTGCTGCGGGCGCTCGCCCACTATCCGGCCTCCATCGACATGCTGCTCGAGGAATACGAGCTGGTCGAGAAGGGCGAGAAGAAACTCACCGACCTGGTGAACAGCTTCCTGGACGAGGAAGGCGCGCCCGCCGTGCCGAAGAGCACCGCCGAGGCCGACTCCGAGGAGGATGCCGCCCCGGCGCCCACCGGCCCCGACCCGGAGATGGCCAAGGAGCGCTTCGCCCAGATCCGCAAGCTGCGTGATGCCACCCGGCGCCCGGCGGCCAAGCGCAACCCGGAGCGCATGGCCAAGCTCAAGGCCGATCTGGCCGACCGCTTCGTGCAGATCAAGCTGGTGCCGGCGGTGGTCGACCGCATGACCAAGGAACTGCGCCAGGTGGTCGACCGCATCCGCCAGTACGAAAAGCAGGTGATGGAGCTGGCGGTGGACCAGGCCGGCATGCCGCGCCAGACCTTCGTGCACACCTTCCCCAAGAACGAGACCAACCTCGACTGGGCGAAGGAACAGGCCGCGCAGACCCAGGACGCCTGGGGCGCCAGGCTCCTGGAGATCGAGCCCGAGATCCAGCGCATCCAGAAACGGCTGCGCGCGATCGAGAACGAGACCGGGGTCGGTATCTCCGAGATCAAGGAGATCAACCGGCGCATGTCCATCGGCGAGGCCAAGGCGCGCCGCGCCAAGAAGGAGATGGTGGAGGCCAACCTGCGCCTGGTCATCTCCATCGCCAAGAAGTACACCAACCGGGGACTGCAGTTCCTGGACCTCATCCAGGAGGGCAACATCGGCCTGATGAAGGCGGTGGACAAGTTCGAGTACCGGCGCGGTTACAAGTTCTCCACCTACGCCACGTGGTGGATCCGCCAGGCCATCACCCGCTCCATCGCGGACCAGGCCCGAACCATCCGAATCCCGGTGCACATGATCGAGACGATCAACAAACTGAACCGAATCAGTCGCCAGCTCTTGCAGGAGAAAGGCCGCGAGGCCACCCCCGAGGAACTGGCCGAACGGATGGAGATGCCCGAGGAGAAGATCCGCAAGGTGCTCAAGATCGCCAAGGAGCCCATCTCCATGGAGACGCCCATCGGGGACGACGACGACTCCCATCTGGGCGACTTCATCGAGGACATGAACATCCAGGCGCCCATCGACGTGGCCACCATGGAGGGCCTTTCCGAGACCATGCGCGAGGTGCTCGCCTCCCTCACGCCGCGCGAAGCCAAGGTGCTGCGCATGCGCTTCGGCATCGACATGAACACCGACCACACGCTCGAGGAGGTCGGCAAACAGTTCGACGTCACCCGCGAGCGCATCCGCCAGATCGAGGCCAAGGCCCTGCGCAAACTGCGCCATCCCAGCCGCGCCGAGCGCCTGCGCACCTTCGTGGAAGAGGACTGATCTCTTCCCCACCCGACCGCTAAAGGGGCCGCCCCGCACGGGCGGCCCCTTTCGCTTGCCCGCCCACGCGGCTAGTCTATAGCCGGAATCTTCACGACCTCTGCCGGGCCTGTAGCTCAGTCGGTTAGAGCAGGGGACTCATAATCCCTTGGTCCCAGGTTCGAGTCCTGGCGGGCCCACCAAAAAGTCGAACTTGCGGACCCCCGCTCATCCAGCGGGCCGGAGACCGCCACACCCGGTTCCCCAGTTTGTCACCGGACCTGCTGCAACAACTGGAAGCCCGCCTCGGACCCGACCATGCCCGCAGGCGGCTCGCCCTGGAACAGGAGGCCGAACCGCGGGTGTTCGGAGGCGGGCTCAATTTCTTCCATCCCGAGAACTGGTACTCGGGTCACCGACTGTTGCGAACCGCCCTCAAACTGAGCGGACTCTACTGGCGCGGACGGCGCAACACCCTACGTTTCACCCTGGAACACCACACCATCGCCTTGCCCCACCTGCCCGCCGCCTTCGAGGACTTCCGCATCCTGCACCTCACCGACCTGCACACGGACATGCACCCCGAAGCCACCGATGCCCTGGCCGAGCGGGTCCGGGGCCTGACCTACGACCTTTGCGTGCTCACCGGCGACTTCCGGGCCTGGACCTTCGGCGCCATCGAGCCGGCCATGGAAGGCATGCAGCGGCTGCGCAAGGCGTTGCGCGGTGAGATCTTCGCCGTGCTCGGCAACCACGACTCCATCCGCATGGTGCCGGCGCTGGAGGCCATGGGCATCCACGTGCTCCTCAACGAGGCCGTCCCCCTGCGCCGCGGTGGCGCATCGATCCACCTCGCCGGTATCGACGATGCGCACTACTACCGCGTGGACGACATCGAGCGCACCGCCCGCGCGGTTCCGCCCGAGGCCGTCTCCATCCTCCTGTCCCACACTCCGGAGATCTTTCGCCAAGCCGCCCGCGCCGGTTTCGACGTGCTTCTGTGCGGCCACACCCACGGCGGGCAGATCTGCCTCCCCGGCGGCTTCCCGCTCACCATCGACAGCGACTGCCCCCGCCGCCTGGCCGCCGGCCCCTGGCGCCACGGGGCCCTGCGTGGCTACACCAGCCGCGGCGCCGGGACCTCCATCGTCGAGGTTCGTTTCAACTGCCCGCCGGAGATCACACTGCACCGCCTCACGCGGGGTCAATAGGGGCGCTGCCGGATGCCGAGCCGGTACAGAACCGGCGAAATCGTCACTTCCAAGACGAAAAACGCCGCCGTGACCACCAGCACCCCAATCCCGTCCAGTCCCAGCGGCCCCGACAACACCGCCGCCGGAAGCAGCGACTCCGGAATCTGATCCAAGCCCGGCGCCCGCCCACTGGAAGCGATTCCCATCCGCCGCTTGACGAAACTCGCCAACACGTCGCCGACCATCGCGAGCAGCCCCACCTCCGCGCCCACGAGCCAAGGCAGCCCCACCAAGGCCGCGGCCAGCGAAGTACACGACACCGCGGACAACACGCCCCGTAAGGTCTTGGAAGGGCCCAACCATCGCCGGCCGTCGGGCGCCCGCCGACCCGCGTCCAGCGGCCACGCCAGCCTGGAACCCAACAGATCGCGCACGACCACGGGCGCCCCGTTGGCAACCACCAACAGGAACAGCGCCACCAACTCATTCATGGAATCGCCCCGCCATCGGGGCCAGACGATACCTCACCGCAATGGCAGACAACCAGCGGGCCCGGTTCCCAAAGCCTGGGCTCACCGTGACCCTCGCTTGCTCGGCCGGATCCGCAGCGACGCCGGGCAGCACCACCGCGAACTTCCCGCCGCCGTAGCGGATACTCCAAAAGACGTCCCGCGCCTGGCCAAACGCCATATGATCCAAACAGGCCGTAGCCTGCGTAGATCAAATCCCCGATGTCCACGGCCCGGCACGCCACGCCCGGCGGCGCGTATGAACGGCCGAACCTATCGACGCTTACGACTGGGCGCCATCCACCACTCGCCCATCGGTTATCTCCGTTCCCTGGTGATGCGCGCAGGCGGGTGCCTTTCATCCCCGGTATGCCGATGGCATGGCGGAACTGCGGCAGAAGGAAGAGAACTGAAGAATCACGGAGAAGGTGCCGACAAGGCGTGAATTGACCCGATACAGGCACTGTCAACAGGTACTATAATCAGCCCTGTTCACAGCACACGAGGAACGACCATGAACATCAAATTCTCCGAGGACGTGGTGCCGCTCACGGACCTCAAGACCAATCCGGGGCGGGTGGTGAAACACACCGCCGAGACCCACCGGCCCGTGCTGGTCACCAGCCGCGGGCGGGGCGTGGCCGTGGTGCAGTCGGTGGTGGATTTCGAGACCGCCGAGGAGGAACGCGCCTTCATGCGCGCCGTGGTGGAGGGCCTGGCCGACCTGGATGCGGGACGCGAGGTCAGTCTGGCGGAGGCCCGGGCGCGGCTCGGCCTGAAATAGCCCCGTGCCGGCGCCCGCCGTCACCTTCGCCGAATCCGCGCTGGCGGACCTGGAGGCGATCCTGGCCTGGTACGCGGAACAGGACGTGCCGGATGTCGGCCGGCGGCAGGTAGCAGAGATCCTCGACCGCGTGCAGGCGCTCAGGAATCATCCCGACATGGGGCGCGTGGTACCGGAGTTTGGCCAGCCCTTTCTGCGGGAACTGATCCATCCCCCGTTTCGCATCGTCTACCGGCGCGAACCGAGACGCATCCGCGTGGTGCGGGTCTGGCGCAGCGAGCGCCTGCTGCGCCTGCCGGCCGACGAGCCTGACCAACCCTGACCCTGGATTTTCTCCTCAGGCTTTTCCCATGTCTTGCCGGGTTATGGCAGTGTCATCACCTCGGGATCCCACAGACAGGAGTCAGCCGGGCAATTTCGGCGGCCGGCCCGACTCCCGCCGGCTGGCCGGATTGGCCATTACCGCGCACGCCCCACACAGGACACCACCACATCGGTCCTGCCGTACCCCAGTTCACGGGAAATGACCTAGCGCGCAGCTTGGTCGATCATTTCGTCGTCCGGCCACCACCGGCGTCACTGCACCGGTCAGTCGCCGGTAGCGTTCGCAGGTATGGGCGGCACGCAAGTCATGGAAGCCGCGCAGGCCATGCTGTCCCGCATCCGACGACCAGGCGTGATAGGCATGTGCCTTCCACCGGCTGAAACTCAAGGCCCCCGGCGCCAGGTTCCGGCCCTTGCCCTGCGCCTCCGCCGCCCGTATCAGGGTGCGCAGGGCCCTTTCCGTCACCGGCACCCAACGATCCACCTCCCTGCCCCGGCCGCCGTTGGTGCCCGCGGTGACGTTCACCCGGCTCAGGTGGCGGGCCTGGACCAGCGCGCCCTCGCATCCAGCAGCGAGGCCTCATGGAACCGCAGGCCCAGCTCCCGGGCCAGCCCGGCTGCCGAACGCGCGACCGGCCGTGGCGGGGTTCGGCGCGGGCGATTCACCGCGCGCCACCCACCTGTTCGCTTTCACGCAACGCCCCGAAGTCGGTTCGTTCCGTACCCTGGCCGGGCCGGCGCGGCGCTGGGTCGTGCCTCAATCCCTGCGGTAGCCGTACAGCCAGCGGGCCGTGGTCCCACCCACGTTGCGCACCGTATGCACGGCACCGGCCGGAATGAACACTTCCTCCCCGGGCGCCGGGCGGTGGACACGGCCGCCGAACTCCAGTTCGATCCGACCTTCCAACGGCATGACCAGCTCGTCGGTGGGATGCACGAAATCACGCCAGACCCGACCCGGCGGATCCACCCACAGATCGCAACTGAAACCCCGCGCGCGCCAGTCCGCGCAAACCCGGTCCTGGTCCACCATCCCCCTCACCCCGACTCGTGAAGGAGCCGCCCCTGCGGATCCTCGACCCGCACGTGGACGGGAAATCCAGACCGCAGACTCGCCGTGACCACGCAGAAATCCTCGAACAGCGCCGCACAGCGCTCGCGTTTGGAAGACTCGGACAGCTCCGGCGAAAGCCGCAGGGTCACCTCCAGCGCGCCGATACGCAGCCGTCCCCGGTCGTTGCGGACCATGCGGCCGCGCACCCGGGCGCGTACCGCACCGGGCGCCGGGTCGCGCTTGGTCATGCAATAGAGCAGGCTCGCGGACAAACAGTTGGCCGCGGCCGCGGCCACCAGGCGCGCCGCGTTGGGACCACGCTCCAGGCCCAGGGGCCTCGGCTCGTCGAGCAGGAGCACGGGGACCTCTTCCCAGTCGAAACGCACCTCGAACGCATAACCCGCCTTGTGCCGTACCTCGAATTCGAAACCCGCCTCTTCACCGCTCACTTTTCCCCTCCATTGTCCGGGATCATCCTCCCCGCGCGCGAACGGCTTCCGCCGCTGCCGTTTTGCTCTACACTACGAAGGCCGCAGCCGCCACCTCTGGAACCGCTGCGACCACCAAGGCAAAAGACTAGGAGGCGTCCGTGTTGAGAGCAATCCGTATTCCCGCATTGCTGCTGACGGCAGCGATCTGTGTCCCGAGCCAGGCAGAACAGACTACGTCCGCCAGCCACCAGGAGGCCGATGCGGCCGCGCAGACGACCCAGACCCCGGCCTCGCCTCCGGCCGGCCAGGCGCCATCCACCGGCGCCGCCTCCGCGGTGCCGCAGGCCTCGGGGGCGGCCTCAGCGGAACCGGCCTCCGGCGCACCGGCGAAATCCGAGGCGGCCTCAGCGGAACCGGCCTCCGGCGCACCGGCGGAATCCGAGGCGACCGCCGCGCCGGCCCAGCAGGACGCCCCGCAGGCCGGGGTGGTTACAGAACAGGGTGAATCGGCCCCGGCCCAAGCACCGTCGGCCACCGCCGAGGCACCCGCCCCGAGCCCGCAGGCCGAAGCGCCGGCCGAGGTCTACACACCCCCGCTGCCGCCCGAGTACGAGCGTATCCTCCGGCAGCTCGCCGAGTGGCAGGACTACGTCAAAAAACAGCACGAGACCCGCAAGCAGTGGGCGGAGCAGCGCATGGAACGGCTGCGCAAGGAGCGGGAAGAGGCCGTCAAGCGCGCCATCGAGGAGCAGGAGAAGCTGGCCAAGTACTACGAGGCCATGCGCCGGCTGGCCGAGGAGCAGAAGGCCTGGATCGAGAAGCACCGCGACGAGTATCTCAAGCAGGCCGAGGAACGCGAAAAGGGCCTGCTCGAGTACCATGAGCAGATGCGCCGCATGGCCGAGGAACGCCAAAAGCAGCTCACGGACAAGCTCGCCCACATCGATCGCCTGACCCGGCAGGAGGTACAGGATCTCGTGGAGGAGATGCGTCGGCAGATGCACGAGGACGCCCTGGCCCTGGACAGCTCCAGCAAGGCCGAACCGGCCGGCCCTTCCGGCCAGATGGGGCGCATGCCCATGCCATCGGGATATGGCCCCAGCGGCGCACCGATGCGCCGCGCCCTTCCGCAAGGCGGTTGGCGGGGCACGCCGGTGACCCGCCAACCGGCCTGGGCGGGTCCCCAGACCGGTTATCCGCGCACCGGCGGCTGGGAAATGACGCCACCGCCGACGGGCAACCGCGGCGGCTGGAGCGCTCCGATGGGCGTCGGGCAACAAGCGGTGCCCCCGGCGGGATGGAACTGGCAACCCCCCGGGGAGCGGCCCCAGATGCAGCCATCGCTCCAGCAACCCCCATACGGTCCCCCGGCTGGCCAGGGGGGAGGCGGTGGCTACCCGCAAGGGTATCAGCCGCCCATGGGCATGCCCGCCTATCCCGCGATGCCCGGCCCCATGGGCCCGCAGAGCCGGATGATGCGGCCTCACCGTCACCCCCGTCTGGCCGCCATGTGGTGGACGCACCATCCCGTGGTCCCACCAGCCCGTGCGTACCCCGCCAGAACGATGGTGGTGGCTCGGGGACCGGCGTGGAGGCCCGCCCCGGCCTGGCGAGGCGCGCCCGTGCGGTTCGCCGCCCGTTGGCCCACCCGCACACCCCGCCCGGCACCGGTCGGAACCTCGCATGCCACGCCCCGCCTGGTATTGCGGCAGAGCGGGGAGCGGAGGCCCGGCTGAACGCGCCACACCGCCAGGCATGATGGGAAAACGGGGGCATTCGCCCCCGTTTTCCGCGTCCTACGACCCTTGCGAAGCCGCGCTCCACGAGCCCGGCTCGACCAGCTCCATCTCACGCGGCCCCTGGAATCGGGACCACAACTCGGCGAAAGACAGGCCCAGTTCAGGATGCCGCACGCCGGGCGCCAACTCGGCCAGCGGACCGAGCACGAAGGCCTGATCGAGGATGTCCCGGCGCGGCACCTCCAACCCATCGGCTCGAATCACCCGCTCCCCGTAGAGCAGCAGGTCCAGATCCAGGGTGCGCGGCGCGAACCGCTCGCCGCCGCGCCGGCGACCCGCGGCATCCTCGATCTCACGCAGTACGGCGGCGACCGCCGACGGCGGCTCCGAGGTGTCGAATGCCACTACGAGATTGAGAAAATCGTCCCCGTCGAATCCCACCGCGCGCGTGCGGTACACCCCGGAACGGCGCAAAGGGCCGAAACGCCGCGCCAGAGCGTCGAGCGCCTGGGCCACGTGCCGTTCCGGTTCGATGTTGCTGCCGATACCCACATACACCGTCACCGCACCGCTCACGCCGTTCCCCGCTCGATCCACACCCCCACCTCCGCCGATCCGCGCACCGCTCCGGGTTTGCCTACCCGCAGCCGCACCCACGGTACCGAAAACTCGGTCATGACCAGCCGCGCAAGTTCCTCGGCCAGCGTCTCCACCAGACCAAACTCCCGTTCGGCCACGAAGGACTGGATCCGTTTGGCCACGGCCTTGTAGTCCAATGCGTCTTCGATACGGTCGGTGGCCGCGGCGCGTGCCACGTCCGCGGCCAGCTCCACATCGATGCGGACCTGCTGCCGGATACGCTGCTCCCATTCCCAGATACCGATACGCGCGTCCACGCGCAGATCGCGGATATAAACGATGTCCATGTGTTTTGCCCGATCCAAATCCCGCCGGTCCGGGGCTGCACGCCGCCGGCCCGCCTTGCCTGAACGATGCGTTTTTGGTATGGTTCGCGCCCCGTTTTCGCCGCCGGCGGCGGCCAGCACCAAGCCAACCGGAGCACAGCCATGTCGCGCGTATGTCAGGTTACCGGGAAACGCCCGGCCAGTGGCAACAACGTATCGCACGCCCATAATAAGACACGGCGGCGGTTCCTGCCGAATCTGCACACCCGGCGCTTCTGGGTGGAGAGCGAGAACCGGTGGGTGAGGCTGCGCGTGTCCACCAAAGGGCTGCGCATCATCGACAAGAAAGGGATCGAGGCCGTGCTGGCGGACCTGCGGGCCCGCGGCGAGAAGGTCTGAGCACGGAGGCGACACCATGGCCAAGAAAGCACGCGACAAGATCAAGCTGGTGTCTTCGGCCGGAACCGGCCATTACTACACCACCACCAAGAACAAGAAAAACACGCCCGACAAGCTGCAGTTCCGCAAGTACGATCCGGTCGTGCGCAAGCACGTGATCTACAAGGAAGCCAAGATCAAGTAACGGCGTTGCGGCCGGCCAACCGCTCGAGCAGCCGGGCCACCGGCGCAGGTAGACCGACCACCGGGCCTGCCGCTGCGGGATCGTGCCACCGCCAATGTCCCCCTTCCGTCACACGCGGCGGGAGGGCCCCGATGCGATACCGCAGCGGGTGAAGGACGAGTCGGAAATGGGTGAAGGTATGGCGCACGGGGGGCAGCGCTTCGGCCTTCGGGGCCGGCATCCCCAGCCGCGCCAGCCACCAGTCCTCCGCCGACGCCCGGCCAGCCACCTCGGGAAACGACCACAGGCCACCCCAGACCCCCTGCGGCGGCCGACGCTCCAGGAGCACGCGGCCCTCTCCATCCACCACCAGGAGGGCGAAGGTCTCGCGCTCCGGCAACCGCTTGGCCGGTCGCGGTTCCGGGAGCCGTTGCTGGAGTCCCTCCCGCCGCGCCACGCAGTCGGCCGCTACCGGGCAGCGTCCGCAAAGGGGGCGACGGCGTACGCAGACCGTGGCGCCAAGGTCCATGATGGCCTGGGTATAGGCGGCCACTTCCTGTCGTGGCGTGAAGGTCTCGGCGTATGCCCAGAGCCTGCGCAACACCTCCGCCCGGCCAGGCCAACCCCGTACTCCCCGGTGCCGCGCCAGCACCCGCTTCACATTGCCGTCCAGGATGGGCGCGCGCAGACCATGGCCGAGGGCCATGATGGCCCCCGCCGTGGAACGGCCGATCCCCGGCAGGGCCATGAGTTGCGAGGGTTCCTCGGGCAGGCGCCCGCCGTGGTGGGCGGCGATCCGCCGGGCCGCCCGCAATAGGTTGCGGGCACGGCTGTAGTAGCCGAGCCCGGACCACAAGGCCAACACGGCATCCTCCTCGGCCGCTGCCAGCGCCTCCAGGGTGGGGAAACGCGCCATGAAGCGCTCGAAATACGGTACCACCGTCTCCACCCGCGTCTGCTGGAGCATGATCTCCGAGACCCACACGCGATACGGGGACGGGTCGCGCTGCCAGGGCAGGTCGTGGCGGCCATGGCTGCGAAACCAGTCCAACAACCGCGTGGCAAAGGCCGCCGCATCAACGCCCGAGGAGTCCACCCAACCCCTTCTTCAATGCCTCGCCCACCGCCCCGCCGGCGCCGGGGGCGACCTGCTCCAGCTGTTTCCCGAGCTCGCGGTTCATCTGCTCGTCCACCTGTTTTTCGACCTCGTGGCGCAACCGGTCCTTGGCCACGGCGGCCAGATCGACCCCGTAGGCGAGGTCCGTGAACGGACCTTTGATCGTGATGGGCACGAACAGGCGTTTCTGTTCCTTGGAGCCCGTGGCGAGCGCCACCCGCAACACATAGTCAACGGAGTCGGCGCCAAGATCCACTCGCCCCGCTCCCTTGGCCAGGAGCAGCGGCGTGATCATCTTCAAGTCGTCGTTGTGAAGTACGCCCTGGCGGATCTGTCCCGTGGCCCGCACCGACTCGAAGATGACCTCCTCGCCGGCCGGGCGCGGCTCGCGATTCTGGAGAAAGGCGATCACGCGTTCCAGAGTGCGCGCCAATTTCCGATCGCGCAGGGCGCCGTCCACCAGGGAGAACGAGACCTGACCGGAGAGCCCCCGCTTGATCTGCGGGAGGCGATCACCACGGCTGGCCAGTTTCGCGGAGAACGCACCGGTTCCGCGGATCTTCGCCGCCGCCCCCCTCAGGTCGGTCAGCAGGTCGCCCACAGCAATGGAACGGGCATCCACGTGGGCGCCGAAGCGCGGCACCGGTTCGCGCACATCCGTGCTCGCTCCGCCCTGGACCCGTCCCCCGTACAAAGCCAAGCCGAAGGGCTCGATGGCGAGCTTGCCGTCCCGGGCGCGGACACGGGCGGTCAGCTTTTGCATCTGGATTCCCGAGATCTTCAGACGCCCGAGACGCAGCTCGCCGTCCAGATCCAGGCCCCGCAGCGTCTCCACCGGCAGGCCGATCGGTTCGCCTCCGGACCCTGGGGCCCCTTTCCCCTCGCCGGCGGAGGCGGCTGCCGAGGCCCGGGAGGGCGGAAGGTAGCGGTCGGCATCCACCGCATCGATCGCGGCGGAGAAACGGATGGCGGGCCGGTCGAATCCCCGCACCGATCCGCTCGCCTCCAGGTGGATGTCGTCCAGCTCGGCCTTGAGGCTGCGTAGATCCACTTGGTCGTTTCCGCCGCGCGCATCGAGATCGAGCCGGGCCCGCTGCAGCACCTTGGGATCCGCGGTGTCCACGGAAACCCCCCAGCGCTCGAGCACCTGGCGTGGGACGAACGGCGCCGCTGCCAGCCGCAGCCGCCAGTCGGGCTTGTCCGGCAGCCCTGCGGCATGCAGTCCACCCCGCAGCGCCACGCCGTCCAGGTCGACATCGAGGGGTTCGGCTTGTAACGTGCCCTTGCCCGGTCTGAAATCCGCATCCAGGCGGGTCCGCACGCCGAGCGCGGCGCCGTCCCCGGGCAGCCCCTCCCCAGAGACCCGCGCATCCAGCTTCAGCTCCGGTGCCTGCACCCGGGGGCCGGACGGGAAAAGGCGCAAGGGACCCCGCAGCGTGGAACGCACCACGCGGCCCTTGAGGGCGGGCCCCCTCGCCTCCAAATCCAGCGTGAGGGGGTCCGCAGAGACCGTACCCCCGCCCCCGACATCCGGACGCACCGTGCTCTCGAGTTTCACTTGGAGCTCAACGGCGGGCTCGTTGGTCTTGATCGCCGCCCGTAGAGACACGTCGACGGGCCGACCTGGGGCCACCGGTCCCGTGCGTAGATCGAGCGGCCGGACATCCAGCCGGGTTCCGGTGCGCGCGTCGCTCCACTGGAGTTCCGCGTCCTCGAGCCGGACCCCTCCGATCAGGAAAGACCGGATGGGTGGCGCCCCTGCGGAGCCGCCCGCGGGTTGGGAGGTCCGTTCGCGGGATTCCAGGGCTTCGAGCAGATCCTCCCAGTTGGTCCGGCCCGCGGCGTCCCGCGCAAGCCGGATGCGCGCCCCTTCCAGCACCACCTCGTCAGCGCGCAATTCCCCCTTGAGCAGGGGCAGCAAGGCCACGCGGACCACGGCCTCGCCCACCTCGAGCATGGGCGCCTTCCCGAACCCCGGCGCGTTGGACAACGTCACGCCGGCCACCCGGGTCCCCAACCAGGGAAACACCGTCAGCTCGAGCTCGCCTTCGATCTGCAGCTCCCGCCCCGTGGTCTCCCGAACCTTGCGCTCGATCCACGGCTTGTACTCGTTGGGATCCACGAACAGGACCAGAGCGGCCGCGCCAGCGGCCAGGAGCAGGACGACCACCAAGAGCAGTGCCAGAACCCATTTCAGTACCTTCACTCTCCTCCCCCTTTCCAATGGCCGGGTGTTCCCGTTCCGCGTAGCATACCCGCACCGGGCCCCAGGGTGGGACCACCGCAGGGGGGAACGGACCAGAGGCAAAACCCGACCATCCACCCTGCGACCGCTTCTGATCGCCGGCGCGGCCCGTTATGCTTGGCCGCGCAGAACCTACACCTACATGAGCATGCCCATGCCCGACAGCCATGCCGACGCCGCCCCTCGGGGACTGCACCGCAAGCCCCGTATCCTGTTCGTGGGTAACGACGACGCCCGTTATTCGCAGATCGCCAAGGCCTTCATGCGCGAGCTGGGCCGGGATCTGGTGGATGTCGCCTCGGCCGGCCTGCGCAGTGCCGCCATCGATCCCCAGGTGGCGGCGGTGATGGAGGAGGCGGGCTACAACATCCGGGTGGAGACGCCGCGCCTGGTCGGCCGCGAACTGCTGACTTGGGCCGATCTGGTCATCACCCTTGCTCCGGCCGGGGAGAAGGTGGGTGTTGCGGTTCCGGGAAGCGCCCACCACAAACACTGGCGGGTGCGTCACGCGCTGCCGGAACAGCCGCACAAGGATCTGGCACTGTACCGCGCTTGCCGGGACGAGATCCGGCGGCGGATCGACCAGACGGTGCACAGCATCCGCTTGTTCCGTGGCCGATGAAATCCGGACGTCACGCCGGCTCCCGACGCCAATCACCGGATTTCCCGCCAGACTTGGCCATCAGCCGCACGCCGTCGATGGTCATGCCCCGGTCCACCGCCTTGCACATGTCGTAGACGGTGAGCAGGGCCACCTGGACCGTGGTCAAGGCCTCCATCTCCACTCCGGTGCGCCCGGAACAACGCACGCGCGCCGTGCAGATCACCTCGGCCGGCGGACCGTCCCGAGTCTCGAACGAGACTTCCACCGCGGTCAGCGGCAGCGGGTGGCACAACGGCACGAGCTCCGCGGTCTTCTTGGCCGCCATGATCCCGGCGACCCGCGCCACCCCCAGCACGTCGCCCTTCTTGTGGCCGCCCGAGCGGATGAGAGCCAGCGTTTCCTCCGCCATGCGGATGCGCCCCTCGGCCACGGCCTCGCGCCGGGTCACCGCCTTGGCACCGACGTCCACCATGTGGGCCCGTCCTCGGGCGTCGAAATGGGTGAGCTCGTTCATGCCTGCCTCCGCGGAATCCATCTAGGTCTGACTACGTTCGTGAAACTGGCGGCCGGTTTGCGGTCATCCGGACCCGAGCGAGCCGATGATATACTGTCGGCACCCTCCCTGAGGTGCACGCCATGATCACGGTGAAGTATTTCGCGAGTCTGCGTGAGCAGATCGGCCGAGAGCAGGACCGGATCGACGCGCAGGGCGTGGCCACGGTGCGCGAGGCCTGGATCCAGGCCACGGGCGAGGCCGACCTCCCGCCGCACCTGTTGATGGCGGTGAATCTGGAGTACGCCGACCCCACCGCTCCGGTCCGCGACGGGGACGAAGTGGCGTTCTTTCCCCCGGTGACCGGCGGCTGAGTCGC
>JALSSO010000132.1 GCA_026984215.1 Gammaproteobacteria bacterium
CGGGCGAGGCCGACCTCCCGCCGCACCTGTTGATGGCGGTGAATCTGGAGTACGCCGACCCCACCGCTCCGGTCCGCGACGGGGACGAAGTGGCGTTCTTTCCCCCGGTGACCGGCGGCTGAGTCGCCGCTGGGCTGGGCGCTCACTCGATGTTTTGCACCTGCTCTCGCATCTGCTCGATCAACACCTTGAGCTCGACCGCGGCCTGCGTGGTTTCGATGTCGGCGGCCTTGGAAGCCAGGGTGTTGGCCTCGCGGTTGAACTCCTGCATGAGGAAATCCATGCGCCGGCCCACCGGCTCGTCACGGCCGAGGATTGCGCGGAACTCCTGGCAGTGACTCTCTAGGCGGTCCAGTTCCTCGTCCACGTCCAGACGTTGGGCGGCAATGGCGAGCTCCTGTTCCAGCCGCGCCGGATCGGCCTGGACGTCCAGCTCGCGCAACCGCGTCTCCCATCGGCTGCGCACCGCCCGCAATACCTCCGGCCGGCGCAGGCGTACCCTTCCGACCAGCTCGGCGATGGCCGCGCAGCGCTGTTCCAGCTGGGCCTGAAGCCGCTCGCCCTCACGCCGGCGAGCGGCCACCAGGTCCTCGAGCGCCGCAGCGAACAAGACCCGGGCCTGCTCCCGCAAGGGCCCTGGATCCGTCTCCGGCTCCAGGGTGGCGCCCGGCCAGGACAGGACCGAGAGGGCGTCGACACGCGCGGGATTGTTCATGCGATGTTCCACCGACCGGACGGCGGCGAGCACGGCATCCACCAATGGTTCGTTGACCACCACCTCGGCGAGCATCCCCGGCCCGGGCCGGAACGTGAAATGGCACTCGAGCTTGCCACGACCCAGGTGCTCGGCGGCCTGCTTGCGCAGCGCCGGCTCCAAGGGACGCAGCTCCTCGGGCATCCGGAAATAGATCTCCAGGTAGCGATGATTGACGCTGCGCAGTTCACAGATCAACAAGCCCAATTCGCCGCGGTCCTCTCGCCGGGCGTATCCCGTCATGCTTCGGATCATCCTTTTCCCTCCCGCTATGCCGGATCAGCCCCCATCGTACCAGGAAGCGCGCGATCCATTCGGCCGCGCGCGGTTGCCGGCCGGGGCCCCGAGGTCGCTATACTGCCCGGCCATTGGCCATCCGGGTGCCCCGCATGCGCTTCACCGCCGCCTTCACCGCCGTGCTCGGCCTCGCCGTCGCCCTGGGGCTGGTGCTATGGCAGGGCATCGGCCCGGTGCTGGCAGGGCTGCGCGAGGCCGGCTGGGGACTCCTGCCCATCGCCCTGTTCTACGCGATTCCCACCGCGCTGGACGCCCGTGGCTGGCAGGTACTCCTGCCGGAGAACGAGCGCCCGGGATTTGCCGCCATGTTCTGGATGCGCTGGATCCGGGACGGCGTCAACCGGCTGTTGCCGGTCGCCCAGGTGGGAGGGGACTTGGTGGGGGCCCGTCTGTTGATGCAGCGCGGCGTGAGTGGCGCGATGGCCGGGGCCAGCATCGTGGTGGACATCACGTTGGCCCTGGTGGCCCAACTGCTGTTCGCGGCCATGGGGCTCGTCCTGCTGCTGCTGTTCGCCCGGGCCCGGCCGGTCTTCTGGGGTGCGCTGGCGGCCCTGGGCATCGGCACGGCCCTGATCACGGCATTCATCCTCGCCCAGCATCGCGGGCTCTTTCATACCCTGTTGCGGTGGATCGCCGGCGTGGCCGGCGGAGGTGAGCGGTGGATCGAGGCCATGGGGGGCGCGGCGCGCCTCGACCAAGCGGTCCGCGGCCTGTACGGGGACCGCGGCCGGGCCCTGCGCTCAACGGCCTGGCGGCTCGCCGCGTGGATCTCCGGCACGGGCGAAGTATGGCTGGCCATGCACTTCATCGGCCACTCCGTGACCTGGAGCGAGGCGCTGCTCCTCGAAAGCCTTGGTCAGGCCATCCGGAACATCGGGTTCACCATTCCCGGGGCGCTGGGGGTGCAGGAGGGCGGCTACATGCTGCTCACGGCCTTGTTGGGACTGGGCCCCGAGCCGGGGCTGACGCTGTCACTGGTCAAGCGGGTGCGCGAAGTCCTGCTGGGTGTACCCGCGATCCTGTCCTGGCAATGGGCCGAGGGAAAACGCTGGCGCCCCCCTGGCCGCTGAAACACCGAGGGGACGACCGTATCCTTTCGTTCCAGCGGACTGCGCGTCTGCCGAGAAATGAACACCGCCGACGTACACCACGCCCGTCGCGCTATGATGGGCTAGGACACCTCACCACGGAGCGTTCCATGGATCTCGAGAACTCATGGGGGTACACCCCGTCCGACGGCCTGCTGGCGAACCGGGTGGTCTTGATCACGGGTGCCAGCGAGGGCATCGGAAGGGCGTTGGCCAAACGGGCCGCCGCGCTGGGAGCCACGGTGATCCTCCTGGCACGCAATCTGGCCAAGCTGGAACGCGTCTACGACGAGATCGAAGACGCGGGTCATCCTCAGCCGGCCATCTTTCCCATGAACCTGGAGTCGGCCGCCTTCCCGGACTACGAGGGGCTGGCCCGCACCCTGGAACGCGAGTTCGGGCGGCTGGACGGACTGGTGCACAACGCCGGCTGGACCAGCGGGTTGACGCCCATCCGCCACTACGAACCGGAACGCTGGGCGCGGGTGATGGCGGTGAACCTGCATGCCCCCTACCTGATGACCCACGTCTGCATGGGCCTGCTGGACGCCGCCGAAGATCCCAGTGTGGTGTTCTCCCTGGATCGCTGCACCCGCGCCTTCTGGGGGGGGTACGGCGCGGCCAAGGCCGGGCTGGAGGGACTGATGCGCATCCTGGCTGCAGAGGAGCGGGGCATCCGCTTCAACGGGGTGGACACGGGCCCTGTGCGCACACGCCTGCGCATCGAGAACTATCCGGGAACGAAGCCGGGAGACCTACCCGAGCCGGAAGACGTCCTTGGCCCTTATCTCTACTTCCTCGGCCCCGAAAGCCGCGGAATGACGGGCCACAGTGTCGTGCGCTCCGCAGAGCGATCCCCACCCGCATAGGTCGAACCAGCGCCAAACGGGAGAAACGCGGGAACCGGGAACGCCGGCATCCCGGCGGCGCTCGTCAGCGGGAGCGCCGCCGGGGCACCACCCTATCCCCGGCCCTCAGGCGTCCACGTCGAAACTGGCCGCCGTCTCCACGCCCAAGGGGGTCACCACCTTGACCTCCACGGTACCGGGGTCGTCCTGCCCGGCCTGTTCATCGACGACCTTGAAGCTCAGGGAGACCGCCCCGTTGGCCGGATTCCGAATCTGGGGCACTTCGACGGAGGTGGTCCCCTCGAGCTTGAAGCCGCCCCCCACGGCCGTCGCGGTGATCGTCGTCCCCGCCGGCAGCGGCAGGCCGTTTTCGTCGGTCACGGTGACCGTCATGGTCTGGGCACAGTCCAGGGGGGTGGGCACCACCGGAGCCGGATCACCCGGGTTGGCCGGCCCGACGATGTCGTCCGAGCCACAGGAACCATCCGTTCCCGTCGCCTTGTCCGGGTCGGCCGTGGAAGCGGGGGTGCTCACGTTCACGCTGGCGGGATCGGCCGAAATGGCGGCGTTCGAGCTCGACGCGATGATGAGGCCCTGCTCGAAGACGTTGAGCGTGCGCAGCGCCCTCGAAGCCGTCGGGACCTGCCCCGGGAGGCCGAGCAGACCGAACGCCTTGTCCGATACCAGCAGCCCGTTGTACTGGGCGTATTCGGTCTCGGTCCCGCCGTCTCCTTGACCGTCGTTCCAGCGCCCGTCGACATTGAAGTCCACATAGGGCTCGCCCACGTCGCGGGTACCGTTGAAGTTACTGTCCACCCAGGCCTCGGGCAGATTCCAGTACGGCTCCCCACGGTCGAAGACGCCGTTGCCATTTTCGTCGCTGAAACTCTCCACGCCTTCCACATACGCGAGGATCGCAACCAGCCCACTTTTCGGACGCGGATCCTGTGAAACCCAGGTGACTTCACAGGTGCCGGTATCGTCGGTGGTGGTACACGACGGCTGGATACGCCCGTGGCTGGCCCGGAAGGCGATCACCGTACCCGGGCGCACCGCATGATTGTTCATGTCCGCCGCGCGGACGGTGAACTTCACCTCCGTGCCGTCGAAGCTGCCCGCCTCCACGTTGAAGCCGTCCTGCGAGATCGAGAAGCTGTCGGCATCGGCCACGAACAACGAGATGAAGATCGTGTCCGACAGGGCCGAGCGACTCTGCCCCTGCGCATTGATGGTGGACGCCACCACGCGGGTCTCCGCGGACACCGAGCCGGAGCGCACCAGGACCTCGACCTCACCGTTGGCATTGGTGAAGTCCTGGGCGGGCGTCACCTGGATGCCACCCACCGCGGTGGTCAGATCGAACTCGACCCGGCGGTTCGGCGCCGGATTGCCGAACACGTCGGTCACCCGAAACTTGGCCTTGACGAACTCAGGCGCGTTGGCGCGGTGACCCAGCCCCCGGATCGCCATGAAGCCAGGCGCCAGCTCAAAACCGTTGCCGTCGCCGTCATCGATGCCCAGAAACTCGATTCGCTCGACGCTCGACGAGGTGATGGACACGTTGGCGGTGGCGGTGAACGTACCCCCGCCGAAGTCCAGGCTGGCGATGATGGTGTCGGTGCCGGTACAACCGGCGGTGTACTTGGCCGTAGCGCGCCCGAATCCGTCGAGCTGCACCTGGGGATCGATGGTGGCCTGACCGATATCGGCACAAGCGCTGGAGAACTTGACGAACAGCGGGGCGTTGACGGGAGTGCGGTCATCCGAGTGAATCAGATAAGCGGTGACCGTGATGGACTCCCCTGCCTGTATGGACTCCCTGGAGAGTGCCAGCACTCCCTCCCGGAAGCGGCCGTCTCCCCCCGGTGATCCGATGGAGAAGTCCGGGGCACGCACCTCATAGCCCATTTCGGCCTGGTAGGTGTTTCCATCGGCGTCCGTGACGGTGGCGATCAGCTTGTCCCCCCCCAGCGCCTTCGCCACCCCGCCGGGAAGCAGGGCTTGTGGGGCGGGGGTCCCGCCCCCGGAACCGCCTTCCTGCCCGCCCCCGGAACCGCCTTCCTGCCCGCCCCCTGCGGCACCTTCTTGATAGAGGAGCTGCACCCTCGCCTTGCCGCTGGAGTCCGTCAGCGCGCTGGGCGGGTCCACCTTGGCCACCTTGGCACTGAACTCCACGACCACCCCTTTGACGGGGTTGCCGTCCCTGTCGAAGACGGTCGCGGTGGCCGTCAGCGGCGAGCCGGCGCGCACGACGCTCGACTTGTTTCCGTTGGAATCCACCATGCCCAGAAAGACGTTCAAGGCCGGTGCATTGGGGTCCGGTTTGTCGGGCACACACCCGACCAGAACCCAGGCGAAAGCGATGAGCGCCAGTGTGACGAGGGTCTTGCGACCGGTTTCGATCATGGCTGCGGTTCCCCTGACGGTTGGAGACACAGGTGTCGCGGTATCGTTGTCGTTCGAGCGACCGGAGGTAGCCGGCTCGGCCGGGAACGATCGCCCGCCACAGCCGCCCCCTGGCTGTTCCGTTCGGCCGACGACCCGCTCCCATTCCGGCCGGAACCGGCATTCCCGCTCCGTCGGGCAGGGTCCCGGGCCGGGTTTTGGCAGACTCTATCACAACGCCCGGCGGCCACCATGCCCGCCATCCGGCAAAAGGGACCGCCGGCCGGAAACGCTGTCCGGACGGTGGCCCGGTCCGCGCGAAACCCGCTCACCCCAGCGCGGCGATGGCCTTTTCGTAGTCCGGCTCCTGGGCGATCTCGGGCACCAGCTCCGTGTAGACCACGCGGTCGCCGTCGTCGATCACCACCACGGCCCGGGCCGTGATCCCGGCCAGCGGCCCATCGGTGATGAGAACGCCATAGTCCCTGGCGAAGTCCTTGTCGCGCATCATGGAGAGGGTGATCACGTTGTCGATGCCCTCGGCGGTGCAGAAGCGGTCCTGTGCGAAAGGCAGATCGGCCGAGACGATGAGCACCACCACATCGTCACGGCCAGCGGCCATCTCGCTGAATTTCTTGGTGGAGACGGCGCACACCGGAGTGTCCAGGCTGGGCACGATATTGAGCAATTTTTTCTTTCCCGCGAAGTCCGCCAGCGAGACGTCCTTCAGCTCCTTGGTCACCAGCCGGAAATCCGGCGCCTGCGCGCCCACGGCGGGCAGTTCGCCATTGGTATGGATCTCGTTGCCCTGCAGGGTGATGGTCGCCATGGTCGTCCTCCTCTCATTGGGATCGTTGCGGATCAATCGGTGGCCAACGCCTGCGCCAGCGCTTCGGCGTAGCGTGCCAGATCGGCCTCGCCCTTGGTCTCGGTGGCACACACCAGGACGGTGTCGGCGAGTTCGGGGTAATAGCGCCCCAGGTCGAGGCCGCCCAGGATGCCGGCCTCGAGCAGGCGCTCCAGGATCGGGCCGGGGGCGGCGGGCAGCCGCAGCGCCACTTCATGAAAACCCGGCCCCGCGAACCGCCGCCCTACCCCGTCCAGGGCGCAGAGCCGTTCGGCGAGCGCCTGGGCGTTGTTGTGGCTGGCCACGGCCACGCGCCTCAGCCCCTCCGGGCCCAGCAAGGCCATGTGGATGGTGGCGGCGGTCACCATGAGGCCCTGGTTGGTGCAGATGTTGGACGTGGCCTTGGACCGGCGGATGTGTTGCTCGCGCGCCTGCAGGGTGAGCACGAACCCCTCGCGACCTTCGACGTCCAACGTTCGGCCCACCAGACGCCCGGGCATCTGGCGCACCAGGGCCTTGCGCGTACACAGAAAACCGAAATAGGGGCCGCCCGAGGACAGCGGCACCCCCAGGGGCTGGCCCTCGCCCACGACGATGTCGGCCCCTTTCCCGCCCCACCGGCCGGGCGGCGCGAGCACGGCCAAGGCCACGGGATTGACCGCGGCGATGGCCAGCGCCCCCTGCGCATGCGCCCAGTCGGTGAGACGGTCCACTTCCTCCAACATCCCGAAGAAGTTGGGCTGGGGGATCACCACCGCGGTCACGTCCCGCCCGGCCCAGGGCGCGAGCGCTTCCGGATCGACGGTGCCCCGCGTACCGTCGAAAGGGATCTCCTCGACCACGATCTCCTGGGGCGCGGTGAGCGCCCGCAGCACCCCGCGCCAGTGGGGGTGCAGACTCCGTGGAACCAGCACCGTGCGGCTGCGCGAGCGGCGGTGCGCCCGCACCGCCATGAGGACCGCCTCGCCCAGGGCCGAGGCCCCGTCGTAGAGCGAGGCGTTGGCCACGTCCATGGCGGTCAGCGCCGTCATCATGGACTGGAACTCGTAGATCACCTGCAGGGTGCCCTGCGAGGCCTCGGGCTGGTACGGCGTGTAGGCGGTATAGAACTCGCCGCGCGCGGCCAGTTGCCAGACCGCGGCGGGGATGTGATGCTCGTAGGCCCCCGCGCCCAGGAAGTTCAACGCCACCGTATCCCGCGCGGCCCGGTCCATGGCCAGCGCCTGTACCGCGGCCTCCGACAGCCCAGGCGGCATCCCGTCCACGCCGTCGCGCAGCAGTTCGGCCGGAATCTCGTCGTAGAGTGCGGTGATCCGCTCCACGCCGATGGCCGCGAGCATCTCGCGTACATCGTCCTCGGTATGGGGAATGAACGGCATCGCTCAGTCCGACTCGCGGATCTGCTCCAGATAGGCGCCGGCGTCCATCAAGTTGTCCAGCTCCGCAGGATCGTCCAGTTCCATGCGGAACAGCCAGCCGTCCCCGTAGGGGTCCTCGTTGACCAGTTGCGGGGATTCTTCCAGCGCCTCGTTCACTTCCACCACCGAGCCGCTCGCGGGCGCATAGATGTCCGAGGCGGCCTTGACGGATTCCACCACCGCACAGGCGTCACCCGCCGCGTAACGGGCCCCCACTTCGGGCAGCTCCACGAACACCAGGTCGCCGAGCTGGGCCTGGGCGTGATCGGTGATCCCCACGGTCAGCGTGCCGTCGGCCTCCAGCCTGGCCCATTCATGGGTACTCGCATACTTCAGGTCTGCAGGAACGTCGCTCATGATCCTCCCCTTGCCTGTTCAGTCGATCAGTGCCTTGCCGTGACGCACGAACCGCGGCTTCACAACCCGCGCCGGGACCCGGCGCCCGCGGATCTCCACTTCCACCGCATCCTCCACGCCCGCCGGCACCCGTGCCAGCGCGATGCCGCGTTGCAAGGTGGGCGAGAAGGTGCCGGAAGTCACCACACCGGAGCCGGTCGGCAGATGCACCGCGCACCCGGCGCGCGGGATGGCGCGCCCTTCGGGCAACAGGCCCACCAGCCCGCGACGCGGCCCGGACGAACGCTGGGCTTCCAGGGCCTCACGGCCGATGAACGCCCGCTCGGCGGGGTCCCAGACCACGGTCCAACCGAGGCCCGACTCCAACGGGGTGACGGATTCGTCCATGTCCTGTCCATACAGGAGCATGCCCGCCTCCAATCGGAGGGTATCGCGCGCGCCCAGCCCGGCCGGGCGCACGCCCGCCGCGCGCAGCCGTGCCCAGAGCTCCGGCGCCGCGCCCGCCGGGAGCATGATCTCGAAGCCGTCCTCGCCCGTATAGCCGGTGCGTCCCACCAGCCAGCCGGAGGGCAGCTCGGCGGCGTGGAACGGGGCGAGGGCCTCCAGGAGTTGCCGCTCGCCGGGCTCGGCTCGATCCAAGACCGCTTCGCGCGCCCTGGGACCCTGCACGGCGATCATGGCCAGATCCGGGCGCGGCTCGAGACGCGCGTCCCAGTCATGAAGATGCGCCCGGATCCAGGCCAGATCCGGCTCGCGCGTGGCGGCGTTGGCCACCAGCCGGTAGCGGCCGGAGGCCAGACGATACACGATGAGATCGTCGAGGATGCCGCCCTGCTCGTTGAGCATGCAGGTGTACAGCGCCTGTCCCTCGGCCAGGCGTGCCACGTCGTTGGGCAGGAGCATGCGCAGGAAGGCCTCGGCCTGCGGACCGGCGAGATCCATCTGATTCATGTGGGAGACGTCGAACATGCCCGCCTGGCGGCGAACGGCGTGGTGCTCCTCCAGCTGCGAACCGTAATGCAGGGGCATCTCCCAGCCGGCGAAAGGCACCATGCGGGCCCCGGCGGACCGATGGGCGTCATAGAGTGGCGTTCGCTGGAGCATGAAGGACGGTCTCCACAGAGGTGTTGAGGGAATGCCCACGGTCCGCGCCACCCGGCGGGCCCGGACCACCCTCTGCCCCTCTGTCCGCTGACCTGAGAGATTGGCCCGCTGATGCGGACTTGCCCCCTTCGGTGGGCCGGTC
>JALSSO010000133.1 GCA_026984215.1 Gammaproteobacteria bacterium
GGGCGCGCGAGATCGCGGGGTGACAGATCGCGCAGCGCGTCGATCGCCAGGGCCAGGAAGCCTTTCATGTCCGCGGTGCCGAGTCCGTAGAGCCGGCCTTGACGCTCGGTGAGTGTGAACGGATCCGAGTGCCACAGCCCCTCGTCCCAGGGAACCGTATCGGTGTGTCCGGCCAGGACCAGTCCGTCGTCTCCGGCGCCCAGTCGGGCGATCAGATTGGCCTTGGCGGGGGTTCCGGGCAAGGGGACGACTTCCACCGCCCAGCCCAGGGATTCCATCCAGTCGGCGAGGCGTTCCACCACGGGCAGGTTACTCATATCCAACGCGGGGTCGGCGCTGCTGACGGAGGGAATGCGCACCAGATCGCGAAGGAGTTCCAGCGTGCTGGGCAGAGTCACGGTTGCGCTGTATCAGTGCCGGCGATGTCCTGCGGCGTAGAATATACTTCCTTGTGTGTGGTGGTGTTGCGTTCTGAAGAGGGCTTCGGGGCCGGGTTCCAGCGACGCGTGGATCGAAAGCTTGTGATGGAGTGGGCTACAGGGTGGTTGCCGTCGTGGATGCAGTGGGCCCTGGGGCTTTCGGCCCTGGTCTTGCTCGCGGCGGCCGTGCGCTTCGCTCCCTGGCGTCGTCTACGGGACACCCAACAGCTTCACGTGTTTCTGGGATCGTGCGTCGTGGCGCTCGTCTTGTGGAACCTGCGGGCCGGTGTGATGCCGGGGCTGGATTTCCACGTCCTCGGGGTCACCGCGCTCACCCTCATGTTCGGACCGGCATTGACGCTGGTCGCGGTTTCGGTGGTGCTGGCGGGCACGGTCCTCAACGGGGCCATGTCCTGGGAGTCGATGGGGGTGGGATTTTGGGCATTGGGGGTGGTGCCGGTCGTGAGTACCGCCGTGCTGTTGCGGCTGGCCCAGCGCCTGCTGCCCGCCAACTATTTCATCTATGTGTTCGTGAACGCCTTTTTCGCCGCTGGCGTCGGTTCGATGCTGGCCAACCTCACCCTGGCGGGGATCCTCCTGTCCGGTGGGGTGTACGATTTGGCGCAGCTCAGTTATCTGTTCCTGCCCTACATCCCGATGATGTTCTTCGGCGAGGCATTCCTCAACGGGATCCTGCTGGCCATCTTCGTGGCCTATCGGCCGGGCTGGGTGGGTTCCTTCGACGACGCCTTCTATCTGTATGGAAAATCGCGCAATGCCCCGCCCTGAGCTGGATCTTCAACGGCGCCGGCGGACGCGCCGGTCGGTCACCACCAGATCCATCGGCTGGTCGTGGGGTTCGGCGGGGACGCGGTCGATGATCTGGGTTTCGTAGCACAACCCCGCGCGGGTGCAGTCCGGCCGAAGCTCGCCGAGCAGCCGGTCGTAGAAGCCCTGGCCGCTTCCGAGCCGCCCTCCGCGCGGGTCGAAGGCCACTCCCGGCACCACCACGAAATCGACGCGCTGGGGCGGGGGCTCGCGGCCGGAATCCCCGCGCAGGGTCGGCGGGGGCTCCAGGATGCCGAAGGCCCCCGGGCGCAGTTCCTCCAAGGCATCGATCCGCCAGATGCGCAGGTTTAGCCCGTCCACGTAAGGTACGAGCACGGTGCGCCCGCGCGCGAGTTCCTGCCGGATCGCATCGTGCGTGGGCAGCTCGTCGCCGTGGCTCACGTACCACAGTACCCTTCGGGCGCGTCGGTATTCGGGCAACGCCATGAGCCGTGCGCAGGCCCGGGCACCGGCGGCGGCCGCGTGCCGTGCGGCGGCGCGGCGGGCCTGACGGCCACGCCGCCGGGCGACGTCCTTGGCCGTGTCAGTCGTCAAAGGCGTCGGTGACGGCGCCTCGTGAGGCCGAGGTCACCAGGCGGGCGTATTTGGCGAGCACGCCACGGCGGTAGCGGGGGGGTGGTGGCGTCCAGCCGGCTCGGCGCCGTTCGAGTTCCGCCTCGTCCACGTGCAGGGTGATCTCACGGGTCTCGGCATCAATGGTGATTTCGTCGCCGTCCTCGACCAGGGCCAGTGGACCGCCGGTGGCCGCCTCGGGGGTGATATGGCCGACCACGAAACCGTGGCTGCCTCCGGAGAAGCGTCCGTCGGTGATCAACGCCACGTCCCGACCCAGTCCCCGCCCCATGACCGCCGAGGTGGGGGCCAGCATTTCGCGCATGCCGGGGCCGCCCTTGGGACCTTCGTAGCGGATCACGATGACATGGCCCTTGCGGATCTTCCCATCCAGGATCGCGCGCAACGCCTCCTCTTCGGAAGCGAACACCCGGGCCTGGCCGGTGAAGCGCAGCCCCTCCTTGCCGGTCAGCTTGGCCACGGCGCCCTCGGGGGCGAGGTTGCCGTACAGTACCACCAAGTGGCTGTCCTTCTTGATGGGCTGGTCGAGTGGGCGGATGATCTCCTGGCCTTCGGGATAAGGCGCCACGTCGGCCAGGTTCTCGGCCAGTGTGCGACCGGTCACGGTCATGCAGTCGCCATGCAACAGTCCGGCGTCGAGCAATCGCTTCATGAGCGGCAGGATGCCCCCGATCTCCACCAGCTCGGCCATCATGTGCCGCCCGCTGGGCCGCAGGTCGGCCAGCACCGGAACGCGGCGCCCCACCTCCACGAAGTCGTCCAGGCCGAGCGCCACGTCCGCCGCATGGGCCATGGCCAGCAGATGGAGCACGGCGTTGGTGGATCCGCCCAGGGCGATGACCACGGTGATGGCGTTGAGGAACGCCTCGCGCGTCATGATGTCCCGGGGGCGCAGGCCGCTTTCCAACATGCGCACCACGGCCCGCCCGGCCTCCTCGCAATCCCGCGCCTTTTCCGGTGAGATGGCCGCCTGGGCGGAGCTACCGGGCAGGCTCATGCCCAGGGCCTCGATGGCCGAGGCCATGGTGTTGGCCGTGTACATGCCCCCGCAGGCGCCGGCGCCGGGAATGGCTCCCTTTTCGATGGCCCGCAACTCCTCGGTCGGGATCTCGCCCTTGGCGTGCCGGCCGACGGCTTCGAACACGGAGACGATGTCGATCTTCCGGTCGTCGTGGCAACCGGGCAGGATGGTGCCTCCATAGACGAACACGGCCGGACGGTTGAGTCGCGCGATGGCGATCATGCAGCCGGGCATGTTCTTGTCACAACCACCGATGGCCACCAGTCCGTCGAACCCTTCGCAGCCGGCCACCGTTTCGATGGAGTCGGCGATGACCTCCCGGGAGACCAGGGAATATTTCATGCCCTCGGTGCCCATGGAAATCCCATCGGAGATGGTGATCGTGTTGAAGATCACCCCCTTGGCGCCAGCCCGGTCGGCACCGGCCTCGGCATGACGGGCGAGCTGGTCGATGTGCATGTTGCACGGGGTCACCATCGACCAGGTGGAGGCGATGCCGATCTGGGGGCGTCGGAAGTCCTCGTCCTCGAACCCCACGGCGCGCAACATGGCCCGACTGGGTGCCCGCTCGACACCGTCGACCACGATGGAAGACCAGGGGCGTTTGGGGTTTCGGGAGGTCAAGTCTGAATCGGCCATGAGGAAATACCGTCGCAATGAGGAAAGAGAAAACGTCATCGAAGGACCGGCACGGACTCATTCCGGCCGGTCCATGGATGCCACGCCCCGTTTCAGCGAGGCGGCGAAGTGCCCGGTGGGTCCGGTCGCGCGGGTGACGCCCGAGGGGCGGGCCGTCCCCACAAGCCCCGCCGCTGGGACCGCGCCTCGCGCTCGGCCTGTTCATAACGACGGCGCAGTGGTGGGTCCAGACGGTCGGCTTGTTCGGGGTCGATCCGAGCGAGCCCGGCGAGCAGCAGATCCAGTGCCACGTCGCGGTCGGCCACACGCACCACCCCGTAGCGCACGGGGCCGGCGGGCCGCCCATTCCAGGCGATCACGGCGAACCGCCCGGCGACCCTCCGGAGCAGCAGGTCCACGGCGGCCTTGCCGAATGGTTCTCCAAGGGCGGGTAGCCTGATGCCGGCCAGGGCGACCGTGTATTGGGCGCCGCCTCGATCCGCGATCACGAGGCGGCCATTTCCGTCCACCCGCAGTACACGCCCGGTGAGCACCGCCGCCCCCACGCCCGAGCAGAGCACTGCGATCAGGCAGGCAAAGAGCGTCGTGGTGCTTGCGCTGCGCCGCAGGCGGATCACGGGCAGGGATAGGCCTCCTGTATCGATGCGTACACCAGCGTGAGGGCCGGGCGATACCATTTGTTGCGGTGCGCCTTGAGATAGCGGGTCACCGTGTCGGCCAGGTCGGCGGCCTTCGTGCCGTTGGGCACGCAAACCTTGTAGTCGTAGACGTCCGTGACGCCCTGGATATAGCCGATGTACTTGCCGGCGAGCTCCGCATCGGCGCTCTTGTCACCGTCGCGGAACTTCTCGTACTCCGCCATCAGGCCACCCAGCACGGTGCCATCGACGTAGTAGCGCGCGCCGGCGGGTGCCGCGCCTGACCCGAAGACCAAGGCGACGACCAGTGTGCTCAGGATACGAACTCTGTACATCATTTTCTGCTGCGTTCCGAGTGGGGATCCTTGGGCCGGTGGCCCGAGCCCGAGTAGGCGTCCGCGGATCTGGCCCGTCGGCAGGTCCGCAGCCAGCGGGTGCCGGGGCGTGCGCCGGTCCGGCGGATCCCGGGTGTCAGAGGCGAGGGGGCATTCTACCGCGAAATCCAGGCCCCGGGGACGAAGTGTGGCGCTTAGGCAAAGAGGTGCGCGGCCGAGTCCACCTCGGTGTGGTTTTTTTGCAAAAATCAGACGAAAGTGTATAAATTACGAGACACGGGACTGCTTTTACGCTACACTAAGTCTCAGTTTCGACATTCGGTCGAAGGTCCCCGCGGCGAGGGGAACGCTGGTCTGGTGGTCCGCAAGCGCATGGTGCCACGCCGTTGGTCGAAAGGAATGCCCGCGATATCAAAAGGATATGTAATATCCGGGGCGGGGCGAACCAGCGCTGACGTGGACACGGGCGCCAGAACCAGCCGATCCCAAGGGGAGATCGGTTCCATCCAATGAAAGTCTGTAGGGGGTAACTCTATGAATAAGATCCATCAGGGTACGGCGGCCCTGGGCCTGGCCGCTTCCATGCTGCTGGCCAGTGCCTCGGCGTTCGCTCACGAGGGCACTGACCGGTACTGGGGCGATTCCAACGGCAATATCTGGCGCGACAGCTGGGGCGAGTGCTGGCGTACCAGCCACTGGACCGCGCCCACGGAAGAGAACTACGTGGAAGGTTGCGATCCCGAGATGAAGAAGGCCGAGGCGCCGCCTCCGGCGCCCCAGCCGGTGATCCACGAGGTCACCATCAGTGCCAAGGCGCTGTTCGACTTCGACAAGGCCACCCTGCGCCCCGACGCCCAGGAGGTGATCCGGGATCTGGCGGCCAAGATCAAGGGCCTGAGCCAGGTGGACAAGATCGTCGTCCGCGGCCACACGGATAGCATCGGCACCGAGGCGTACAACATGAAGCTGTCCGAGCGGCGTGCCGAGGCGGTCAAGCAGGCGTTGATCGCCGAGGGGATCGATGGATCCATCATCGTCACCGAGGCTTATGGCGAGTCGCAGCCCGTGGCGAGCAACAAGACCCGCGAGGGCCGTCAGCAGAATCGCCGCGTGGAGATCGAAGTGATCGGTCTCGCCAAGGAGTGACGCCGAGCGCTCGATAGCTCGGAGGTCCAATAGCGGATCCAAGGGAAGCGGAAGGCCGGCGCTGAGCCGGCCTTTCTTTTTTCTCGTTCTCACCCGCCCATCTGAGCTGGAAACGCGCCCGGCCTGTGTGCCGGGGGCTCCCGGAGCCATGCGCCTGGGAGCTATCCTGCCGCGTCGGGTTCGAAACCTGGTTCCAGTTCGGCTCGACGCGCCAGGATCCAGGATTCCACCTCGGCGCTGATCTCCTCCGGGGTGCGCCCCGAGGTGGAAATGGGGGCGCCGATCACGACGCGGATCGTTCCCGGTCGCTTGATGAACTCCTTGCGCCGCCAGTACAGGCCCGCGTTGTGCGCCACCGGCACGACCGGCGCGCCGGTGCGCGCGGCCAAAATCGCGCCGCCCAGTTTGAATCGACGTCGGATGCCCGGTGCGACCCGCGTCCCCTCCGGAAACACGATGATCCACCGTCCCGCTTGCAGCCGGGCGCGACCCTGTTCCACGAGTTGTTCCACCGCCCGGCGTCCCGCCCCCCGGTCGATGGCGATGGGGTCGATGAGGGCGAGTCCCCACCCGAAGAACGGAATCCAGAGCAGTTCTCGTTTCAGGACCCAGGCCATGGGGGGGAAGTGGCGTTGCAGGGCCATGGTCTCCCAGGCCGACTGGTGATTGGACATCACGATGGCGGGCCGTTCGGGCAGCGGGGCCTCGAACCGGACCTGGTGGCGCAAGCGGCAGCTGCGTTCGCACCACCACACGACGAAGTCTCCCCAGGTGGTGAGCACCCGGTAACGCCGCGCGAAAGGGAGCAGGGCGGCCACGGGCACCACGACCAGGACATATCCGAGCAGACTGAGCACCAGGCCGGTGTAGAAGGCCAGCGCCCTGAGCACGAGCAGCCAGCGCGGGGGTGTCGCGCTCGTTCCGGAGGGCGGAGGGGTGCTGTGCATCGTGCTGGCCACGAAACGGTCGGGCGGTGGAGTGCTATGCGTCCGGTGTGGCGGCGAGAAGCGACTGCACGAAGGCGTGCAGGTCGTCGAACACCTGGGTGCCGGGCGGCAGGCCACCGTCGGCTTCGGTGCGCCGTCCCTTGCCGGTGCGCACCAGTACCGGTCGGGCGCCCACCCGCGCCGCGGCCTGCAGGTCCCGCAGCGAGTCGCCCACCGCGGGTACCCCCTCCAGGTTCACATTGAGCCGTCGTGCGATGTCCTGGAACAGGCCGGTGCGGGGTTTGCGGCAGGGGCAACGGTCGCCGGGACCGTGGGGGCAGAAAAACACCCCCTCCACGGTCCCCCCGAGCTGCGCCAGCAGGGCCTGCATCTTGTTCTGCATGGCGTGGAAGGTGTCCACGGTGTAATAGCCCCTGGCGATCCCCGACTGGTTGGTGGCCACCACCACACGCCAGCCGGCGGCGTTGAGCCGTGCGATGGCCTGGAGCGAGCCGGGCAGGGGCACCCATTCGTCCACGCTGCGGACGTAGGCGTCCGAGTCCGCATTGATCACCCCGTCGCGATCCAGGACCACCAGCTTCACGGCACGCCGCCCGGAAGCCGGGAGATGTCGGCCACCTGCAGAAACAGTTCGGCCAGCGCCGTCAACAGTGCCAGCCGGTTGCGCCGCACGGCCTCCTCTTCGGCCATGACCAATACCTCGTCGAAGAAGCGGTCCACGGCGGCGCGCAGCCCCGCCAGCCGTTCCAGACCTGCGGCGTATTCGCCCGCCGAGAACAAGGGCTCGACCTCGGCGCGTGCCGCTTGCAGCGCCTCCCACAACGCCCGCTCGGCGGGCTCGGAAAGCCGCGCCGGATCCACTTCGGTCCCGTGTTCGGCAGGCG
This sequence comes from Gammaproteobacteria bacterium, assembly GCA_026984215.1. GTDB lineage: Bacteria > Pseudomonadota > Gammaproteobacteria > JAJDOJ01 > JAJDOJ01 > JALVEU01. The sequence goes on from JALSSO010000133.1 coordinate 7,452, forward strand.
GTGCCTTGCGCAGGATGTTACGGATGCGCTTGTTGGCCGCCGCCAGCGCGGTGGCCTCCACGAGCCTTCGGAAGGTCTCCACCGCTTGCAGCCGGCGGTCGAAGTCCAGGGGTCGCGTGGGCCGTCGGGCGGCCACGGCCTCGATGCTCTCCACGGGGATGCCCTGGTCGGCGTAATAGGCGCGCAGGCGCTCGAGGCAGTAGTCGAACACTTCTCCCACCACGGCGTGGGCGTCGAGCGCGGCCGGGAACCGTTCGGCGGCGGCTTCGAGCAGCGCTTCCAGGTCCAGGTCCAGCCGCCCTTCGATGAGGATGCGCAGCACGCCGAGGGCCGCGCGGCGCAGCCCGAAGGGATCCTTGAGCCCGCTGGGACGGATGCCCGCGGCGAAGATCCCCACCAGGGTGTCCAGGCGGTCGGCCAGGGCCAGCACCCGACCGGTGGCGTGGGCCGGCAACGGGGCCCGGCCGCCACGGGGCTGGTACTGCTCCTCGAGCGCCCAGGCCACCTCCTCGGGTTCGCCGTCGTGCAGCGCGTAATAGCGACCCATGACACCCTGCAGGGAGGGGAACTCGTAGACCATGTCGGTGAGCAGGTCGCACTTGGCCAGCTCGCCGGCGCGCCGGGCCAGGGTCGCATCCTCGTCCAGGGCGGCGGCGATGTGCGCGGCCAGCACCATGAGCCGATCCGATTTGTCGAGCAGCGTGCCGAGCTTTTCCTGGAAGATCACCTCCGCCAGCTTCGGGCGACGCGCGACGAGCGGGGTCTTGCGGTCCTGGTCCCAGAAGAATTGCGCGTCCTGGAAGCGGGGCCGGATGACCCGCTCGTTGCCCTCACGGACCCGTTCGGGCTCGCGGCTGTCGATGTTGGCCACGGCCACGAAGTGCGGCATGAGCTGGCCCTCGGCGTCCACCACGGGGAAATATTTCTGGTTGTCCTGCATGGTCGTGATCAGGACCTCCGGCGGGACTTCCAGAAAGCGTGTCTCGAAGTGGGCCGCCAGGGCCACGGGCCACTCCACCAGGGCGGTGACCTCATCGAGGAGGTCCGGGTCGATCAGCGCCCGGCCGCCCACTTCGGCGGCGCGGGCTTCCACTTGTTCCCGGATGCGGCGGGCCCGTTCGGAGCGGCTGGCGAGGACCCGGCCGGGGTCGCGGAGCCGGGATTCGTAGTCGGCCGGGGTCTCCAAGGCGATGGGTCCGGGGTGATGGAAGCGGTGGCCCCGGGTTTGCCGGCCGGCATGCACCCCCAGAACCCCGGCTTCCACGACCACCGTGCCGTACAGCATCACCAGCCAGTGCACGGGGCGGGCGAATTCCACGTCCCCCTCGCCCCAACGCATGCGCTTGGGGATGGGAAGACGGCCCAGGGACTCGTTGACGAGGCCGGGCAGGAGCTCCATGGCGGGCCTGCCGGGCCGCACGGCCCGATAGAGGAGCCGCTCGCCCTTGTCGGTTTGGATGCGCTCGAGATCCGTCACTTCCACGCCGCAGGACCGCGCAAAGCCCAGGGCCGCCTTGGTGGGCCGGCCGTCGGCGTCGAAGGCGGCTTGCACGGCCGGCCCCTTGCGCTCGACGGTGTGTTCGGGTTGACGCGCGGCCAGCTCGCGCACTCGCACCGCCAGGCGCCGGGGGGTGGCGAAGCTGTCCACCTCACCGTGGTGCAGCCCCGCCTGCGCCAGCCCCTCGACGAGGGCGTCGCGCAAGGCGCCCTCCAACCGCCCCAGGGCCTTGGGGGGGAGTTCCTCGGTGCCGATCTCCACCAGGAAGTCGCGTGGGGGCTCCAAGGCGCTCATGCGGCGGCCTCCTCGCGGAGCATGGGAAAGCCGAGCTTCTCGCGGCTCGCGTAGTAGGCCTCGGCGACCCGCCGGGCCAGGGTGCGGATCCGCAGGATGTAGCGCTGGCGCTCGGTCACGGCGATGGCGTGACGGGCGTCCAGCAGGTTGAAAGTGTGCGAGGCGCGCAGGAGCTGCTCGTAGGCCGGCAGGGCCAAGCCCGCCTCGATGAGCCGCTGGCTCTCGCGCTCACAGGTCTCGAAGGCGGCGAACAGTCCGGACACATCGGCCAATTCGAAGTTGTATACGGATTGTTCCACCTCGTTCTGGTGGAACACGTCACCGTAGGTGACGGTGCCCTGCGGGCCCCGCGCCCAGACCAGGTCGAAGACGCTCTCCACGCCCTGCAGGTACATGGCGATCCGTTCCAGCCCGTAGGTGATTTCGCCGCTCACCGGCCGGCATTCCAGCCCACCCACCTGTTGGAAATAGGTGAACTGGGTCACTTCCATCCCGTTCAACCATACCTCCCAGCCCAGGCCCCAGGCCCCCAGGGTGGGTGACTCCCAGTTGTCCTCCACGAAGCGGATGTCGTGCACCAGCGGGTCGATGCCCAGGGCACCGAGGGAGTCGATGTACAGGTCCTGGATGTCCAGCGGGGCTGGCTTGAGCAGAACCTGGAACTGGTAGTAGTGCTGGAGACGGTTGGGATTCTCGCCATAGCGCCCGTCGGTGGGCCGGCGCGAGGGCTGCACGTAGGCGGTACGCCAGGGCTCGGGGCCGATGGCGCGCAGGAACGTGGCCGGATGAAAGGTCCCCGCACCCATCTCCATGTCATAGGGCTGGACGACCACGCAGCCCCGGCGTGCCCAGTAGTCCTGCAGCGCAAAGATCAGTTCCTGGAAGGTTTCGACGGCGTAGGCGGCCATGAACTCGTCGGTATGGGGCGAAAGCCCCTCAGTATACCCGCTCACCGTGCGGTTTCGATTCCTGGCGTCCCAAACCCTGCGCTATACTGGAACCCCGCCGCGGCGAAGCCGCGGGCGGCGTTTCCATCACCACCTTCGCGGTTTCGTGTCCGCGCAGCGATCATCCCGATGTCCGAACCCCGCAAAGCCGTGGCCCTCATTTCCGGCGGACTGGATTCCATGCTGGCCGCGCGCATCGTCCAGGAGCAGGGCGTGCACGTCGAAGGGATCAATTTCTTCACCGGCTTCTGCGTGGAGGGCCACACCCACGCCATCCGCAAGCGCGACCGGGGCCGCCCCAAGCGCAACAATGCCTTGTGGGTGGCCGAACAGCTGGGCATCAAGCTGCACATCGTCGATGTGGTGGAGCCCTACAAAGACGTGGTGCTCAATCCCAGACACGGCTACGGGGCCAACCTGAATCCCTGCCTGGACTGCAAGATCTTCATGGTCTCCAAGGCCCTGGAATGGATGCGCGACCACGGCTTCGATTTCATCGTCACCGGGGAGGTCGTGGGCCAGCGGCCCATGTCTCAGCGCCGGGACACCATGCCCGTGGTGGCGCGCGAGTCCGGCGCGGAGGATCTGCTGTTGCGGCCCCTGTGCGCCAAGAATCTGCCCCCCACCCGGCCCGAGCGCGAGGGCTGGGTGGATCGGGACCGGCTCTACGCCATCTCGGGCCGTTCGCGCAAGGTGCAGCAGGAGCTGGCCCGGCGTTTCGGCATCACCGATTATGCGCAGCCCGCCGGCGGCTGTTGCTTCCTCACCGACGCCAACTACTCGGCCAAGCTCCGGGACCTGTGGGCCCACCGCCCCGGGCGGCGCTATGAGCTCGACGATCTCATGCTGCTCAAGGTGGGCCGGCACCTGCGTCCCCGGCCCCATTTCAAGCTCATCGTCTCGCGCGAGGAGGGCGAGACCCGCTTCCTGGAAGGCTACCGCAAGCGTTTCGCCCACGTGCGCACCGTCAGTCACCCGGGGCCGCTCACGCTCATCGAGGGCGAGGGCCTGAGCGAAGAGGACCTGGCCCTGGCCGCCCGGATCACGGCACGCTACAGTCAGGGGCGTGGCGCCCCAGGCGTGGAGGTGGAGGCGGCATTGCCCGGCCAGGCGCCGCGGCGGTTCACGGTGACACCACTGAGCCCCGAGGCCATTCCCAGGGCGTGGTACCTGTGAGCGGGCGGCGCGAGGAGCTCGACCTGCGCGGGTTGCTCTGCCCGCTGCCGGTGATCCGGGTGCAGGACCGGGTCGCCGGACTGGCCCCTGGCGACGAAGTCATCGCCGTGTGCTCGGATCCCGGCGCCTTGAACGACATCCCGGCATGGTGCAAGATCAACGGCCATTTCGTCCTGTGGAAGGGCGAACGCGGGGGAGATTACGTCGTCCATCTGCGGGTGGGCGCGGCGTGATGCACCAGACTGGTGCGCGCATGACCTCTTTGTGCGCCAAAATGGTTCCCATGGGGGGGTTCCCCCGCGGCCGATACGTGATTTGTGGATGGCACGCGACTTGCATCCCCATCCGGCCGATGCATTGAGCCATGCACGCCCGTGGACTGCGGCGTGCCCATTCTGACCCGTTCGATCTGGAGGAGTGTCCATGTCCGCTAGCGACGTGCTGAAGATGATCAAAGACAACGACGTGAAATTCGTCGACTTGCGTTTCACCGACACCCGCGGCAAGGAGCAGCACGTGACCGTGCCGGCCCACACCGTGGACGAGGATCTGTTCGAGGACGGCAAGATGTTCGACGGCTCCTCCATCGCGGGCTGGAAGGGCATCAACGAGTCGGACATGATCCTGATGCCGGACGCCGGCTCGGCGGTCATGGATCCCTTCTTCAACGACCCGACCCTGATCCTGCGCTGCGACATCATCGAGCCCTCCACCGGCCAGGGCTACGAGCGCGACCCGCGTTCCATCGCCAAGCGCGCCGAGGCCTATCTGAAGTCCACGGGGGTGGCGGACACGGCCTACTTCGGGCCTGAGCCCGAGTTCTTCCTGTTCGACGATGTGCGCTGGGGCTCGGACATGCAGGGCGCCTTCTACGAAATCGACTCGGAAGAGGCCTCCTGGAACGCCGAGAAGGTCTATGAGGACGGCAACATCGGCCATCGTCCCGGGGTCAAGGGGGGCTATTTCCCGGTGCCGCCGGTGGACTCGCTGCAGGACATCCGTTCGGCCATGTGTTTGATTCTTGAGGAGATGGGCGTCACCACCGAGGTGCACCACCACGAGGTGGCCACCGCCGGACAGTGCGAGATCGGCACCAAGTTCGCCACCCTGGTGCGGCGCGCCGACATGAACCAGATCCTCAAGTATGTGGTGCACAACGTGGCCCACAACTACGGCAAGACCGCCACGTTCATGCCCAAGCCCCTGGTCGGAGACAACGGCAACGGCATGCACACCCACCAGTCCCTGTCCAAGGGGGGCGAAAACATCTTCGCCGGGGAGCTCTACGGCGGCTTGTCCCAAGAGGCGTTGTGGTACATCGGCGGGATCATCAAGCACGCCCGAGCCCTGAACGCCTTCACCAACGCCTCCACCAACAGCTACAAGCGCCTGGTCCCGGGCTTCGAGGCCCCCACCCTGCTGGCCTACTCGGCCCGCAACCGTTCGGCCTCCATCCGCATTCCGTTCGTGGCGAGTCCCAAGGCGCGGCGCATCGAGGTGCGTTTCCCGGACGCCTCGGGCAATCCCTACTTCACCTTCGCGGCCATGCTCATGGCGGGCCTGGACGGCATCCTCAACAAGATCGACCCGGGCGAGGCCATGGACAAGGACCTCTACGACCTGCCCCCGGAGGAGGAGGCCAAGATCCCGACCGTGTGTTATTCGCTGGACCAGGCCCTGGAGGCGCTGGACCAGGATCGGGATTTCCTCAAGGCGGGTGGCGTGTTCAGCGACGATGCCATCGACGCCTACATCGAGCTCAAGATGGAGGAGGTTACCCGCCTGCGCATGACCACCCATCCCGTGGAGTTCGACATGTATTACTCCGTCTGAGGCAGGTGCCTGCGGCAGTGGTACCATGGAGGCCCCGCTTCGGCGGGGCCTTCGCTTTGGTGCCGGGGAGATATGGAATCGATGAGGACGGTTGCGCGGGCGGTGCCGGTGGTCGTGCTGCTGGTGGCACTCCTGTCCCAGGCCAGTCTGGGGGCGGGCACGGCGTACCGTTGGGTGGACCCCACCACGGGGGCGGTGGTGTTCTCCGACACGCTCCCGCCGCAGGACTGGCCGGTGCGCGACCTGGAACGCATCGAACTGCCCCAGCCACGCACCGTCCCCGCCTTTCGCCCACCGCCGCCGGCCCGTACACCGCAGACGTCACGCGCCGCCCCGCCCTCCCCACCTCGGCCCTATGAACGGATCTGGATCGCTTGGCCTCCGAACGACGAATCGATCCGGGACAATGCCGGCAACGTCACCGTCCAGGTGGGTCTGCAACCGTCTCGGTTGCGCCCCGGCGATGCCGTGGTGCTCTACGTGGACGGCCTGCCCACGGTGCGGGCGAGCCGGCTGCAGATCCAACTGGAAAACATGGACCGGGGCACGCACGAGCTCCGCGCCGCGGTCGTGGATCCGGCGGGCAATACGGTCATCCGTTCCGACCCGGTCACCTTCACCCTGCACCGCTATTCCCGTCTGTTCCAGGGTGGTCCCGCGAACCCCGTGGAGCCGAGGGGCGCGCCGCGCGTGGGGCCTCCCGGCAAGCGGTGAACGGGCGGCGGGCGCCGTCCGGGCATACGTGCCACGTCCTCCGAGGTCGGCCCGCGGGAACTCCCGTCCGAGGCACGAGTCTTGCAAAAGCGATGCGCATGAGCGATGCGAAGCGATGCTGCGAGCTGCTGGAGCAGCTCACCACCGCCGTGCTGGTACTGGACGAGGATCTGCGTCTGGCCCATCTGAATCCCGCCGCCGAGGCCCTGCTGGGGCACAGCGCCAGCCATGTGAGGGGGGTCTTCCTGGACGAGCTGCTGAGCTGCGAAGACGGCGGACTCACACAACGTCTTGGTGCCTATCTGCTGGCCGGCCGACCCTATACGGAGCACGAGGTCCCCGTGCGCACCTCTTCGGGGCAACGGGTGGTGGTGGACTGCACCGCCACACCCATCTTCGACGGGGCGCTGGCGCCCGCGGCGCTCATCGAGATGCGGCGCGTGGACCGGGAGCTGCGCATCCGTGAGGAGAACCGTCAGCTCCTGGCCCATCAGGCGTCTCGGGAGATGATTCGGGGGCTGGCGCACGAGATCAAGAACCCCCTGGGCGGGATCAAGGGGGCGGCCCAGCTTCTGGCCGCCGAACTGCGGGACGCCGGCCAGCGCGAGTTCCTGGACGTGATCCTGCAGGAGGCCGACAGGCTGCGCAACCTGCTCGACCGGATGTTGGGTCCCAGCGGCCGTCCCCGCAAGGCGGACCTGGAGCTCCACAGCGTGCTGGAACACGTCCGGCGCCTGATCGCGTCCGAAGCGCCCCCGGGCGTGACGGTGCAGCGCGATTATGACCCGAGCATCCCCCGCATCCACGCCGACCGTGACCTGCTGGTGCAGGCGGTCCTCAACATCGCCCGCAACGCCCTGCAGGCGGTGGGTCCTTCTGGCCGGATCCTGTTCCGGTCCCGCATCCGCCACCGTCTGACCCTGGGGCGGCGGACCTGGCGGCTCGGCGTGCAGGTGGACATCGTGGACGACGGGCCCGGCGTGCCGCCGGAGCTGGCCGAGCGCCTGTTCTATCCCATGGTGTCCGGGCGTCCGGAGGGCACCGGGATCGGCTTGTCCATCGCCCAGATGCTGCTCGCCCAGCATGGCGGGCTGATCGAATTCGAGTCCGAACCCGGGCACACCGTCTTTCGCATGCTCATGCCCGTGGCCAACGGTGGGCGGGAGGACGTTTCGTGAGCGAGCCGTGCAACGTGTGGGTGGTGGACGACGACCGGTCCATCCGCTGGGTCCTGGAGCGGGCATTTCAGAAGGCGGGGATGCAGGTCCGGGGTTTCGAGCACGGAGAAGCGGTCCTGGAGGCCCTGTCCCGGGCGCGACCCGACGTGGTGGTGACGGATATCCGTATGCCGGGAATCCAGGGGCTCGAGCTCCTGGAGCGTATCCGCGAGCGGTATCCCCGGCTTCCGGTGATCGTGATGACGGCGCATTCGGATCTGGAACACGCCGTGGACTCTTATCAGCGGGGGGCCTTCGACTACCTGCCCAAACCGTTCGACATCGACGATGCCGTGGGTCTGGTGCGCCGCGCCTGTACGCTGCGCACCGAACAGGCCGGAGACCGGCGGGCGGCCGAAATGGCCCGATCACCCGAAATCATCGGCGAAGCGCCGGCCATGCAGGAGGTGTTCCGCGCCATCGGGAGGCTGTCGCAGTCCCACATGACCGTGCTCATCACCGGCGAGTCGGGCACCGGGAAGGAACTGGTGGCCCGCGCCCTGCACCGGCACAGCCCCCGCGCCGAGCGGCCCTTCGTGGCGGTCAATGCCGCGGCCATTCCCCGCGATCTGTTGGAATCGGAGCTGTTCGGACACGAAAAGGGGGCGTTCACGGGCGCGCAGAGCCAGCGCCGAGGTCGGTTCGAACAGGCCCATGGAGGCACGCTGTTCCTGGACGAGATCGGCGATATGCCGGCGGAGCTCCAGACCCGGTTGCTGCGGGTGCTCGCCGAAGGGGAGTTCTATCGCGTGGGTGGGCACATGCCGCTCAAGTGCGACGTGCGGATCATCGCCGCCACCCATCAGGACCTGGAGAGCCGGGTCCGCGAAGGCCTGTTCCGCGAGGATCTCTATCACCGTCTGAACGTGATCCGGATCCACCTCCCGGCGCTGCGCGAGCGCAGGGAAGACATTCCCCGGCTTCTCGATCACTTTCTGGCCGCCTCGGCCGAGGAACTCGGCACCGAACGCAAGATCCCGCGCCCGGAGGTGATCGAATACCTCAGTGGACTGCCGTGGCCGGGCAACGTTCGTCAGTTGCAGAACGTCTCCCGGTGGCTCACGGTCATGGCCGCCGGACGTGAGATCCACCTGCACGATCTCCCGCCGGAGATCCGGGAGGCCCCTGCCGAGCGGGTCGGACAGGCGGGTTGGGACATGGCGCTGGCGGGCTGGGTGAACCAGCGCCTGAAGGCCGGGGACCAGCGGCTCGCGGAAGCCGTGGTCAGCCGGGTGGAGCGGATCCTCATCCAGGCCGCCCTGGCACATACGGGGGGGCGGCGGCAGGAGGCGGCCCGTCTGCTGGGTTGGGGCCGTAATACCCTCACCCGCAAGATCCGCGACCTGGAGCTGGAGCCGGACGTGCCGGGAACCGACCGGGACTGATCCGGGTGGGGCCCGTGTCGAGTTCCCCCGGCCTCCCTCTGGCTGCGTACCGTCTGGCATGGCTGGCCGCCGCGCCGGTGGTGGGCTGGCTGCTTCGGCGTGGGGCGCGGGCGGATCCGGAGGGGCGTTACGTGGCCGAACGCTGGGGAAGGCGATGGCGCAGTGACGTCCGTGGCCCGTTGTGGGTCCACTGCGCGTCGGTGGGCGAGGTGACCACGGCCTGTCCCGTGGTTCGCGAGCTTCTGGGGCGCGGGCGGCGTGCGGTGTTGCTCACCACCAACACCCCCACGGGTGCGCGGACCGTTCGGCGGCTGCTGGGTGGCCGGGTGGCACAGGCCTACCTGCCCCTGGACACCCGGCGACGGGTGGCCGCCTTTCTGGACCGGTTCGCCCCGGCGGCGTTGCTGGTCTGCGAGACGGAGATCTGGCCCGAACTGTACCACCAGTGCCACGCGCGGGGCATCCCGGTGGCCTTGTTCAATGCCCGGCTCACGCCGCGTACCCTGCGCGCGCCCCGCTGGGTCCGCAGCCTCTATGCCGAGGCGCTGCGGCCGGTGCGCGCCGTGCTCGCCCGCACCGATGCCGATGCCGCCCGGTTCCGTGACCTGGGGGCCGTGCGCGTCCGGGTCGTGGGCAATCTCAAGTGGGCCTGGTGTGCTCCCGCTCCCGCAGGAGCGCCGCCGGTGGACCCCCCTTACTGGCTGGGGGTTTCCACCCACGAAGGCGAGGAGGTGGCACTGGCGCGGATCCAGATGACCCTGCCGGAGCATGCGCCGAGGCTCGTGCTGATGCCCCGCCACCCGGAACGCGGTGGGCAGATCGCCGAGACCCTCCGGCGCGCGGGCATCCCGGTGTCGCGCCGATCGCTTGGGGAGCCGGCGGTGGGGCCTGTGCATCTGGCCGACACGCTGGGTGAGGCCATGTCGTTCATGGGGCATGCCGAGCTGGTCTTCATGGGAGGCTCGTTGGTGCCGGCGGGCGGGCACAACCTGCTGGAGCCCGCCCGTCTGGGGCTTCCGGTGGTGGTGGGGCCGCACATGGAGGACTTCGCCGAAGAGACCCGGGCCTTGCTGTCCGCAGGCGCCGTGGTACAGGTCCGGGACGCGGCCGAGGCCCAGGGGGTGGTTCGTGGCCTGCTCGCCGACGGGCCGGTTCGGGCCGAGCTGGGGCGCGCGGCGCGGCGGGTGGTCGCGGAGCACGCGGCCGGCGTGGTGCGGGACTACGTGAGCGCGCTGGAGCGTGCGGGCGTGCTCCCTTGACGGGAGGCTCGCGCCCCCTTCGAGGTTCCGTCTCCATTCGTTCCCAAGACCATGCCCGGACGCGGTTCCCGAGCGCGAGCGCCCACCCTGCGCCGCCAGCCGCGCATGGCCGCGAACAGGCGCATCGACGGGGGTGGACGGCCGGGGAACGGCGCTCGGCGCTCAGGCCCCCCGTTCGAGCAGGCGGAGATAACCGGAGGTGATGGGATAGCGCCGGTCCTTGCCGAAGGCTCGGCGTGTGATGCGTACCCCGGGCGGGGCTTGGCGGCGCTTATATTCGTTGATCAGGATCATGCGCGCCACGCGCAGCACGGTGGCTCGGTCGAAGCCCGCGGCCACGATCTCGTCCACGGATTGGTCCCGCTCCACGAAGCGCTCGATGATGGGATCCAGGATCTCATAGGGAGGCAGGGAATCGGTGTCCTTCTGATCCGGCGCCAGTTCCGCCGAGGGTGGGCGGGTGAGGACGCGCTCGGGAATGACCGGGGTTTGCGCGTTGCGCCAGGCGGCCAGCCGGTAGACACGGGTCTTGGCCACGTCCTTGAGCGGCGCGAAGCCGCCGGCCATGTCGCCGTAGAGCGTGGCATAGCCCACGGCCATCTCGCTCTTGTTGCCGGTGGTGAGCAGCATGAGTCCGAACTTGTTGGAGAAGGCCATGAGGAGGACCCCCCGGATGCGGGCCTGGATGTTCTCCTCCGTGGTGTCGCGCGGCAGGCCCGCGAAGGCGGGTTCCAGCAGGTCCAGGAAGGCACCGAAGGCCGGTTCGATGGGGATCTCGTCGTGGCGCACGCCCAGGGCCGCGGCCTCGGCGCGGGCGTCTTCCAGGCTCATGGGCGCGGTGTAGCGCGAGGGCATCAGCAGTGCGCGTACCCGGTCCGCGCCCAACGCGTCCGCCGCCACCGCCAGGGTGAGCGCCGAGTCGATTCCGCCCGACAGCCCCAGCACCACGCCGGGGAAGCGGTTTTTGTCCACGTAGTCGCGCACCCCCAGCACCAGGGCCCGGTAGATGCTCTCGGTCTCCTCCAGCGGGGCGCGCGGCGGGGCGGCGGGTACGAGATCGCTCGAGGGCACGTCGTACTCCACGCTCAACAGCGCCTCGGCGAAGGCGGGTGCCCGCAGGCGCAGGGTTCCGTCGCGGCCCACGGCCAGGGATTCGCCGTCGAAGACCAGTTCGTCCTGGCCGCCCACCAGGTTCACGTAGACGATGGGCACGTGCAGCTCGGCCACGCGCGCGGCGAGCACCGCCTCCCGTTCGGCGTGCTTGCGGGTGTGGTAGGGCGAGGCGTTGAGGTTGACCAGCAGCTCGGCGCCGGCCTCCACCGCCATGCGGGCCGGGCCGGGTTGCCAGATGTCCTCGCAAATGGTGACCCCCACGCGGGTGCCCTGGACATCCACCACACAAGGCGTGGTGCCGGGCTCGAAATAGCGTTTTTCATCGAAGACCAGGTAGTTGGGCAGAAGCATCTTGCGGTAGACACCCCGTACCGTACCGTCGCGGAGCCAGAAGGCGGCGTTGTAGAGGCGCCCCTGCTCGCGCAACGGCAGGCCCAGCACCAGGTCGATGCCGCGCACTGCCTCACGCAATCGGTCCAGGGCCTCGCGCACACGCTCGTGCAGGGCCGGGCGCAGGAGCAGGTCCTCGGGGGGGTAGCCGGTGAGGGTGAGTTCGGGGAAGGCCACCACGTCGGCCCGCAGCCGGTCGCGCGCTTCGGCGGCCGTCTTCGCCACCCGGGCCGCATTGCCCTCGATGTCACCGACCAGAAGATTGATTTGGGCCAGGGCGACCCGCAGCCGCCGGCTCATGCGCCGCCCAGCACGTCCTTCATGCGCGCGCCCATCTCCGCCGGCGAGCGCACGGTGTGGACACCGGCGGCTTCCAGCGCCGCGTATTTCTGCTCGGCCGTGCCGCGGCCGCCGGCGATCACGGCCCCCGCGTGGCCCATGCGCCGGCCGGGCGGGGCGGTCACCCCGGCCACGTAGGCCACCACGGGCTTGGAGATGTGCCCGGAGATGACCTGCGCGGCCCGCTCCTCGGCCTCGCCACCGATCTCGCCCACCAGGATGATGCCCTCGGTCTGGGGATCGGCCTCGAACAGGCAGAGGCAATCGACGAAGTCCATGCCCTGGATGGGATCGCCGCCGATACCGATGCAGGTGCTCTGCCCCAGGCCGTTGCGCGTGGTCTGGTGGACCGCCTCGTAGGTCAGGGTCCCCGAGCGCGAGACGATGCCCACGCGCCCCGGCCGGTGGATGGCGCCCGGCATGATGCCGATCTTGCACGCGCCCGGGGTGATGATCCCGGGGCAGTTGGGGCCGATCAGGTGCACCTCGTCCATGCGGTCGAGCACCGCCCGGACCTTGAGCATGTCCAGCACGGGGATCCCCTCGGTGATGCACACGATCACCCGGATGCCCGCGTCGGCGGCCTCCAGAATGGCGTCGGCGGCGAAGGCCGGGGGCACGTAGATCATGGTGGCATCGGCGCCCGTCTCGCGCACCGCTTGCTCCACGGTGTCGAACACCGGCAGGCCCAGATGGCGCTGTCCGCCCTTGCCCGGGGTGACGCCGCCCACCAGTCGGGTCCCATAGGCCAGCGCCTGCTCGGAATGGAAGGTCCCCTGCCGGCCGGTGAAGCCCTGGCAGATGACGCGGGTGTCCTTGTCGACGAGGATGCTCATGGGGTTTCGGGTCCAGTCGTTCGCGCCGCTCCCCGGGCGGCGGCCACCGCCTTGCGCGCCGCATCGGTCAGGTCGTGGGCGGTGATCAGGTTCAGGCCGCTGGCCGCCAGCAGGGCCCGGCCCTCGTCCACGTTGGTTCCCTCCAGGCGCACCACCACCGGCACGGCCACGTGGATCTCCTCCATGGCCTGCAGGATGCCGCGGGCGATGAGGTCGCAGCGCACGATCCCCCCGAAGATGTTGACCAGGATGGCGCGGACCTGCTCGTCGGAGAGGATGAGCTTGAAGGCCTCGGCGACGCGCTCGGCGGTGGTGCCTCCACCCACGTCCAGGAAGTTGGCCGGTCGACCCCCGTGGAGCTGGATCAGGTCCATGGTGGCCATGGCCAGCCCGGCCCCGTTGACCATGCACCCGATGTCGCCGTCCAGGCGGATGTAGTTCAGCCCGTGCTCGCGCGCCTCGGCCTCGGCGGGATCCTCCTGCGAGATGTCGCGCAGCGCCGCCAGCTCCCGGTGACGATACAGGGCGTTGTCGTCCAGGTTGATCTTGGCGTCCACGGCCAGTAGCCGACCGTCCGCGGTCAGTCCCAGCGGGTTGATCTCGATGAGGCTCGCGTCGCTGGTGACGAACAGCCGGTAGAGGCCGAGCAGCGCCTTGGAGAAGGTCTTGAGGGTTTCTCCCGCCAGGCCCAGGGCAAAGCCCAGTTTACGCACTTGATAGGGTTGCAGGCCCACCACGGGGTCGACGTGCGCCTTGAAGATCCGCTCGGGACGCTCGGCGGCCACCTGTTCGATGTCCATCCCGCCGCTGGCCGAGGCGACCACCGCCACCCGACGCGCCGTTCGGTCCACCAGCAGTCCGACATAATATTCGGCGCGCAGGCGCAGGGCGGGCTCCACCAAAAGCGCCTGGACCGGCAGCGCGCGCCCGGCCGTCTGGCCGGTGGCCAGGGCCGAACCCAGCAGCGCGTCGACCATCTCGCGCAGTGCCGTCTCGCCCTCGACCACCACCACGCCGCCGGCCTTGCCCCGACCGCCGGCATGGATCTGGGCCTTGACCACCCAGGGTCCGGGGCCCAATCGTTGCGCCACCTCCTCGATCTGCTCCGGCCGTTCCAGCAGCACGCCCTCCGGCACGGGAACGCCGTGGGCGCGGAACAGCGATTTGGCCTGATGTTCATGCAGGTTCATCGGGCGGCCCCGGTAGTCGCGCACGCGAGCGCGAAGAAACCCCTACTATATACCCCCCGCCACCGGCTTTTCAGTACCCGAGGAAACGCCCCGCGCCGGAAAGCCCATGTCCCGGCCCGCACCAGCAACGCTCCACCCGCCGCGCGCCTCGGCCGAGGAGAGGACGCTGCTGGTGTTGTTCGCGGGTTACCGGTTCACGGTTTCGGTGATCCTGCTGGTGCTGTTCATTCTCGATCGGCCCCGCTACTTGGGTGAGTGGCACCCGGAGTGGTTCCTGGTCGCGGACCTCGCGTATCTGGTGGCGGGGGCGGTACTTCTGGCAGCCGCCTTCCTGAAACGCCCGGGCAGGACGGGGCAGGTCTACATGGGCGTGCTCACGGATCTCCTGGTGATCGGGATGCTCACCTTCGCCAGCGGCGGGGCTGCTTCGGGGCTTGGCCTGTTGATGCTTGCTCCCGTGGCCGCCGCCGGATTGCTGTTGCCCGGACGCCATGCCCTGTTCTTCGCGGCCGTGGGCACACTGGTGCTGATCGGCTTCGAGGCCTACGGCATGTGGACCACTCCTCGACACGACACGGCGTTCAGCCACGCGGGGACCGCGGGCGGTGTGCTGTTCGCGGTGGCCCTGCTGGCCACCGTCCTGGCCGAGCGCGCCCGGCGCAGCGAGGCCCTGGCCACGGCCCGGGGTGTGGACCTGGAAAACCTGGCGCATTTGAGCCAGGAGGTGGTCGACCAGCTCGCCCAGGGCGTGATCGTGATCGACGCACGGGAGCGCATCCGACTCATGAACCGCGCGGCCTGGCGGCTGCTGGCCCCCCATGTGGAAGGCGGGCGTCCGCGGGTGCTGCGCGAGGTCTCCTGGCCGCTTCATCTCCTGGCGGAGCGGCAAGGTGGTTCGTGCGAGGATTACGGCCCCGATCCGGACGTGATCCAGGGTTTGATCGTACACATGAAGCGCATTCGCGCAGGCGCTGAGGGGGAGTGCGGGACCATCGTCTATCTGGAGGATGCCGAGAGTACCCGCAGGCAGGTCCAGGAGACCAAGCTCGCCGCGCTCGGCCAGCTCACGGCCAACATCGCCCATGAGATCCGCAATCCGCTGGGGGCCATCAGCCATGCCGCGCAGTTGCTCGGCGAGTCGGACACGCTCGGTCCGGCCGACCGCCGCCTGACCGCCATCATCCACGAACAGACCCGGCGCATGAACAGCCTGATCCACGATGTCCTGCAGTTGTCGCGGCGCGACGCCACGGCGCCAGAGCCGCTGCAACTGAACACCTGGCTCGTGCATTTCGCGCGGGAGTTCAGCCAGCGCCAGGAGCTGGATCCGGGGGCGCTGGATGTGGTGTTGCCGGATTCGACCATCACCGTCACGTTCGACGCCGCTCATCTACAGCGCGTACTCTGGAACCTGTGCATGAACGCCGTGGCGCATGCCCGGCCCGATGCCTCCAATCCGGTGCATCTGGTGCTGGGGGGGCCTGTGGACACCGGAGCCCCGTACATCGACGTGATCGACCACGGGCCCGGTGTGCCTCCCGAACACCAGCACCGGCTCTTCGAACCCTTTTTCACCACCCGCAAGGACGGTACCGGGTTGGGGCTGTACCTCGCCCGACAGCTCTGCGAACGCAACGGGGCACGGCTGGAGTTCATCGCGCAGCCGGCCGCGGGGAGTTGCTTCCGGATCCAGTTTCCCGTGCAGGGGGCGCGCCGAGGCCCCGGCGCAGGTGCCGCCGGCCGGGAGGGGGTGTTACCATGAGAGGACATCCCTGCGGAACGGGCGCCTTCGGGGCGGGTGGTTGCGGGGATGGAACAAGAACGCAGACGCAAAAGGCATGCGCCGCGTCCGGTGCGTGCGGTTGGTCCACACAGTGGGAGGACGAGCGATGGCCGAGATTTTTTCGGAGGAGTGGTGGCAGAAGTTGTGCGAGGCCTGGAACAACGACCCCGAGGTGTCGGGTGCGCTTGCCGAGATCGGGTTCTCCTCGGTGATTTGCGCTGGATTCAAGGACGAAGAGAATCCCAGGGGCGTGTTCGTGGTGGAAAACGGCAAGTGTGTGCGCGCCGGTCCCTGGAACGGCGAGGAGCCGGACTGGGACATGCGGGCCAGCCTCAAGGACTGGGAGAAGTGGATGAAAAAGCCGCTGGGCATGGCGGGCATGGGCATGGCCTTCTCCACTGGCAAGCTCAAGTTCAAGAAGGGGGATTTCAAGTCCATGATCAAGGATCCGCGCATGGCCGGGCCCTTCGTCAAGAGCTTCGGACTGATGTCGCAGATCTCCGGCTGATCCCGGAGGGACCGCATGGCGGAGGCGGCCGCCCGCCGCGCCGCCGGCGGTCTTCTCGCGGCCGCGGCGGGCGCCTCGTGGGTGGTCGCCTGGCGGGCGCTGGCCCCGTCCGGGGGCTGCTGGGTGTGGGTGCTGCCGCTGGTGGTCTGGGTGCTGCTCGCCGTGGCGTTCGCCCGCCCCGCCCTGCGATGGCGCCGGTGCCTGGTGGCGTGCGTGCTGGATGCGGCCTCCCCCTGGCGTCGGTGGCTGCGCGGCCGGCTCTGGTTGCCCCTGCGCGCGGCGGTGGGTGCCGCACTGGTGACGGGGGTGCTCGCCCTGGAAGTGCTCTCCTGGCCCACGGGATGGACGGCGGTGGTGCTCGTCACACTGCCGATCCCACCGCTCGCCGCGTCCTGGCTGGCGCGCCGGCTGGCTGACGCGCGCCCCCACTGGCGGGAGGTGATCGCCGCAGCGGCGGTCGGCCGCGCTTACGCGGTGCTCATGGTCGTGCTCTTCGCCGGTATGCAGTTGTTCTCCCCGCCGCCCGTGGTGGTCCATCCGGGGCTCGTGGACACCGTACGCGAGGCGCGCGCCGCGGTGGCGGCGGTCTGCCCGGCGTTGCGCGAGGTGGCGGGGCTGCGCGCGGAGATCGCGGCCAGCGCCTGGTGGCTCCTGGCCACGGAGGGCGCCCGGCTGGACACGGCTTGGTTGCGGGCGCTGGCGTGGGCCGGTTTCCTCCTGTCCGGCGGACTGGCGTTCTACGGTCTGGCGCGGTCGGTTCTGGAGCTGACCCGATGGGTGGCGGGGGGAGGCGCAGCATTCCAGCGGCCGTCGGCGCCGCCGTCTCCCTGAGGGAGCGATGCGTGTGTCGTCGGCCGGGGTGATCTTCTGGGCGACACTCGGTCTGTTGGCCTTGGGGGTCTTGGTGCTGGCCGTGCTGGGGCTGTGGCGGGTGTCCGGCGTGGGTCCGCCCGCCACCGAGCGACACACCCGGCTCCCGGTGGAGCTGCTGCACGCCCTGGAGCAGCGCGCCCGTATCCACCGGGTGGTGGACGAGAGCCTTTGCGGGGCCGCGCGCGCGCACATGAGGGAGCAGGTCGCGCGGCAGGTGGAGGTGGTGTTCGCGCCGGTCTACGCACGGATTCCGGAACTGGCCGACTGGCACTATTCGGTGGCGGGCGAATACGTGGAGCTGGGCCAGGCGGCCGCCGGACACCTGGCCGCCGCCTGGGAGCGACGGCTGTTCCGCGGCGCCGATCTGGAGCGACGTCTACCGCACGTCCTGCAGGCCTTGGACGCGGAGCTCGCCGGGACCCTGCGCGCGGGCGAACGGCGGCTCCGCGTCGCGCTGCCGGCGGCGCTCGGCTCGTCCACGCCGGCGCTCGGCCCCTTGCTCGATCATGTGCTCGCGCCGCTGCGCGACGACATCCGGCAGCGCACGGAACTGCAGATGGCCAAGGTGGGCGCCCTGGGCGGGGCCTTGGCCGTGCGCAAGCTGCTCATCACGTTGGCAGGGAAAACGCTGGCCGCGGCCGGCACCAAGCTGGCGCTCAAGACCGGTTCCAAGTGGGCGGCGAGCGCGGCCGGCGGGGCGGGGGCGGCCGCCCTGTGCTCGGTGGTGCCGGTGGTGGGCACGGCCGTGTGTGGCGTCGGTGGAGCGCTGGCGGCCTGGTTCGCCATCGATGCGCTGGCCGTGAACGTGGACGAGGCCCTGCACCGGGCGGCGTTCGAATCCGAGCTGCGGGCGGCGGTGGACGAGGCGCGCGCGCGGACCGCGGCCACCATCCTGGCCCTCTACACGGAGCGGATCGACGGGCTGTGCGCGCGGGTGCGCGGGCGGATCCGGGAGATGGACGAACAGACCCTGCTGCGCCGACTCAACCGATCTCCCTATGCGCAAATCCGCGAGCATGCGCGGTGAATGCGGCGCGCTCCGGGTGGAGCCGTTTCGGCGTCGAAAGGGGATCCCCGACTGGATCGTGTGAGTGGGAGCGGGGTGTCGGTCATCGGCGCCGCTCGGCCTCGCAGGCGGCCCATTGACGCGCCAGGCGTTTCTCCGAGACCGGCTCCAGGGTGCCGAGGCGTTGATCGAACAGCGAGACCCGGAACTCCTCCACCATCCACCGGAACCGTGCGCAGGCCTGCGGGGGGGTGTTGGGGGAGGGATCCGCCAGCGGTCGGGCCTTCTCCCACCAGGGGGCCACCTGCGCGTACAGGCGCCGGTCGCGGGTGGGATCCTGCTCGAGCTTCTCGAGCCGAGTGAGCGCGGCCTGCAGGTAGACGGGCAGACGCGTGAGGCGTTCGGGCGGGGTGGCGAGCAGGAAGCCCGGATAGACCAGGTGCCGGAGCTGGTCGTGCAGGTCGCGCCGGGCGGCCAGCCCGGCCGGACCGCCCGGGCCCTGCAGCCGCTTGCGCAACCGGTGGTGAGCCTCCAGGATGCGCAGCAGGCGTGCGGTCAGCTCCTGGCCGGTGGTGACCACGGCGCCACGGTGCTCCCGCAGGCGGGCCTCGAACGCCTCGCGCTCCGTGGGCAGTGGGCGAGCGGCCAGAAACACCTGTTCCAGCAGGGTTTCGATGAAGTCCTCGTGCAGCGCCGCGGGTGCCCCCAGGGGCCTCCAGAGTTGGCCGATGCGTTGCCATTCGGGCGTGTGGCGGGTGAGCAGCCTGAGCGGCTCGCGCAGGCGTAGGCGCAGGAGGCGGCGGATGCCGGCCCGGGACAGGTACTGGGCCTCGTCCGGGGTGTCCACGTGGCGCAGGACGACCCCTTCCCCCTCGGGAACCAGCGCGGGCCAGGCCCGCACGGGGATGCCGGCGTGGCGCCTCTGCACCGATGCGGTGAGCGGCCCGAAGTCCCAGTCGAGGTGGACCTGGTCCGATGGGGCGCCCACGGCCTCCCGGAAACCGGCTTGTACCGCGCCGGCCAGCCGCTCGCGCAGCGCCGCCAGGTCACGTCCCGTGGCCAGGGTGCGGCCTTCGGCGTCCACCACCCGCAGCCGCATGCGCAGGTGCTCGGGCAGGGGCAGCGCTCGCCAGCGCTCGGCGGGGATCTCGTGACCGGTCATGCGGCGCAGGGCCTGGGACAGGCCCTCGTAGAGGTCGCCTTCGCCGAAGCGCAGCGACTCGGCCACCGCGCGGGCGAAGTCGGGGGCCGGAACGAAATGGCGCCGGTCGGCCTTGGGCAGGGCGCGGATCAACGCGGCGAGCTTTTCCTCCAGGAGCCCCGGCACCAGCCACTCCATGCGCCGACCGTCGATCTGGTTGAGCAGGGCCGCGGGCACCACCCCGGTCACGCCATCGGCCTCGTCGCCGGGCTCGAAATGGTATTCCAACGGCAGGCGGGCGCCGGCCATCTCCCAATGCCGTGGGAAGCGGCGTTCGGCGTCGGCCTGGGGGATCCGGGCGCGCAGGTCCGCCTCGCTCCAGCGCAGGCGGGCGTCCAGGTTCGGATCCCGGCGCAGGGCGCGCGCCAGGCCTGGGCCGTCGTGCACCCGAGGCGGCAGCTTGGCCTCGTACCAGGCCGCCAGCCGATCCTCGTCCACCACCAGATCGCGCCGCCGCAGGCGGGCCTCCTCCGCGCGCAGGCGAGCCAGGGCGCGGAGGTTGGCGCGCAGGAAGGCGGGCGGGCGCTGCCAGCGGCCGGCCACCAGCCCCTCGCGGATGAAGATCGTCCGCGCGCCCGCCGGGTCGACGGCGCCGTAGTCCACCCGCCGGCGCGCCACCAGGGTCAGTCCGTAGAGCACCACGCGCTCATAGGCGCCCACCCGGGCGCTGCGCGGCTGCCAGTGGGGCTCGAAGTGCTCGCGGCGAACCAGGTGCCCGGCGGCCCGGGCCACCCACTCGGGCTCGATGCGCGCCGCGGTGCGGGCGTAAAGGCGGCCGGTCTCCACCAGCTCGGCGGCCATCACCCACTTGGGCGGTTTGTCCGCCAATCCCGA
>JALSSO010000134.1 GCA_026984215.1 Gammaproteobacteria bacterium
ATCACTTGTACTTTTAACCTTCTTGCCTGACGAAGTGAACCGCCCCGGGTATTCCTGAGACCGTTTTGTTTGAGTCAGGCCGCCTTGACTGCGCTGGGCGGATTACCTCCCCAGCTTGTATGCCACACAGGTAGTGAGAAACTCTACTTTTGAAGTGTCCACTTGGCGGGGAAGCTGAGTCAGCACCACCTCCAACTCGGCATAGCCGAGGGCGCGCATGAGGTGGTCGTGATAGTCCCATTTGAAGGCGTCCTTGGCGTCGCCCAGGTATCGCCGTTTCATCGCGCACCCGCGCCGGTCTCGGCTATCCTCATTCGCAGCCGCAATCGGGGGACGCACGACCTCCGCACGCACCTCGCTCCTCGGCGCGCGCTTCCCTCAGGATGCGCCACGCGCCGCGCAGAACGAACCCGGCGACCGCGGCGCCGACGAGCAGGTCGGGCCATCGGTTGTCGAGGGCCCAGACCAACGATCCGCCCAGGATCACGCCGAGGTTTGCGACCACGTCGTTGGCGGAAAAGATCCAGCTCGCGCGCATGTGCACCCCGCCGTCCCGGTGACCGTGGATCAGCGCGAGGCAGGCGACGTTGGCTGCCAGCGCCACCGTCCCCATCGCCATCATCAGGGAGGAGACCGGCTCGCTGCCGAACACGGCCCGCCGCACGATGTCCATCACGATGGCGATGCCCAGCACCAGCTGGAACCAGCCACTCACACGGGCGGCCCGGGCCTTTTCGACCTGCGTGCGACCCACGGCGTACAATCCGAGACCATAGACGATGGCATCGGCCAGCATGTCCAGGGAGTCCGCGATGAGCGCCGTGGAGTCGGCGAGCCAGCCCACCCCGAATTCGATGAAGAACAGGGCCGCGTTGATGGCCAGCAGCACCCGCAGCACGCGCCGTTGCGCCGCATCGCGGACCTCGATTTCACACCCGCAACCGCTCATTGCGCCTCGCTCCATGCCGGCGCCACCCGCCGGTCGGTCATGAGCCCCACCCGAACCGCCCTGATCTGGCTCGCCCTGCTGGGCGGCCTGTTCGCCGTGTTCAGCCTGCTCGTGAGCCGGTGGGAGAATCCCAACGCGCGCGTGGAGACGGTGATCGCACCCGACGGCGCGGTGACCCTCGTCCTGCAGCGTAACCGTAGCGGGCATTTCGTGGCCAGCGGCATGATCAATGGGCATCCCGTCACGTTCTTGGTGGACACCGGCGCCACCACGGTGGCCGTGCCCCGACGGCTCGCCCGGGCCCTGGACCTGCCCCAGGGCCGGCCGCTGCGTCTGCAGACGGCCGCGGGCACCGTGCAGGGGGCGGCGACCGTACTGAACGAGGTGGCCCTGGGCGGCATCCGGATCCGCAACGTGCGTGGTGTGATTCTACCCGAGGCGGCCGGCGGCGCGGCCTTGCTGGGCATGAGCTTCCTGAAGCATTTGGAGCTCACGCAGCGGGGCGACACGCTGATCGTGCGCCTCGCTCCACGGCGAGACGCCGACGAGCGTAATCCATGAGAGCCGCGGTGGCCGTCTGCACCGCATGGCGTACCGGATTGGCGCGCCGCGGGGTTCGGGCGCCCCAGCTCCCGTCCTCGTGCTGGGTGGCGAGCAACAAGTGCACGGCATGGTCCGTGGTCGTCGTGGAGCAGGCGCCCAGGATCCCCATGGCAAGCAGCAGCTCGGCCAGGCGGTCGATGCTACCGGAGGCCACCGCCTGGCGGACGCCGCCTTCCAGCAGCCTGATCAGGGCGCCGCGCCGTGCCTGCAGCCACCGGTCCGGGGCCTGCGCGCCGAAGTCGGTGAGCAATGCGATTTCGTGAACGAGGGCATAATAGACGAACGGGTGCAGGGCCCCACCACGGCCACCCGACCCACCGACCGGCGAGGCGCCGCGCCGTGTCAGCCGCGCGATGAATGCCGCCTCGCGCAGTGCTCGTGGGCTCAGCGGAGGGATCTCGCCGAGGCGTTCCAAGAGCAATGCCACGGCCAGGCGAACCGTCGGCAGCGCCCGGGACCGGACGGCCAGCGCCCGGGCCGCCCGAGAGACGATCTCCCCGCGCAGCGGTATCGGTCGGCCCGCCTGATTCAGCAGGTACGCGGCGAGCAGCAGGTGGTAATGATCGAGAAGCGAACGGTGGGCGTCTGTCCGGTCGGCGTCACGCCGCAGCGCAGCGGTGAGTCGGTCCAGGGCCCGGTCACGTGCCCCCACCAATCTGGGATCCGGGCAGCAGGCGGCGCCGAGACGCAGAAATACACGATAGAACAACGCCTCGTCCACCAGGTCGCGGAATCCCCCATCCTGCTGGCTCGCCGGATGCGCGAGGATCCAGTCCAAGCCGCGCCGCACCGCGGCTTCCACGGCCGATTCCGCCGGCGGCCCGCCCGTGGCCGTGGCGACCAGCAACGCGGCCAGCAGCGCGAGCACCGGACGCCATCGGCCGGACATGCTCGGCAAGCTCAAAGCGCCGAGCTGAGGGCCCGGAGATAGGACCGGAATGGCTCGGCCAGCTCCGCGTGCTTGAGGCCGTATTCGACGTTCGCCTGGAGGTAGCCGAGTTTGCACCCGCAGTCGTAGCGCCGTCCTTCGAACTCGTAGGCACAGATGGGCCGACCCGCGGCGATCTGGGCAGCCATGGCGTCGGTGAGCTGGATCTCGCCCCCGCTGCCCGGCTCGATCCGCTCCAGGTGTTCGAACACGGCATAGTCCAGGATGTAACGCCCGACCACGGCCATGTTCGAGGGGGCCTGCGCCGCGGCCGGCTTCTCCACCAAGCCGCGGACGTCCCACAGCCGATCGGAGCGGCGCTCGCCGTCGATGATCCCATAGGCGGACACATCCTGCGGGTCGACCTCCTGCACGCCGATCACCCCGCAACCGGTCTCGGCGTAGACTTCCACCATCTGCTCCATGCAGCCGCGTGCGCCGCCGTCGATCAGATCGTCGGCAAGGATCACCGCGAACGGTTCCCCGGTCTCGATCACCGGCTTGGCGCACAGCACCGCGTGGCCCAGCCCCAGCGCCTCGGACTGGCGGATATAGACACAGCTCACATGAGGGGGTAGCACGTTGCGCGCCACCTCCAACAGGTCCTGCTTGTTGCGCCGCTCCAGTTCGCTCTCCAATTCGTAGGCCTTGTCGAAGTGGTCTGGAATCGAGCGCTTGTTGCGACCGGTAACGAACACCAGAACGTCCACACCCGCGGCGACGGCCTCTTCGGCCGCGTACTGGATCAGCGGCTTGTCCACCACCGGCAACATCTCCTTCGGATTGGCCTTGGTGGCCGGCAGAAACCGGGTTCCCAGACCCGCCACGGGAAAAACGGCCTTACGGACTTTTCTCATCGTCCCCCCTCATTGACCAAACACGCAACGAACCGCAGCGAAAGACCTTCGCGGCCCGCGCCGGACTCTATCGGGTTTCATATCCGGGTCCCGTGAAATGGACCACAGGCCGGAGGCCTTCCGATCAGGCGCCACGGATCTCGCCCGCCAGCCGGACCAGCGCATCCGCCGGGTCCGGGGCCCCGGTCACCGGGCGGCCCACCACCAGATAGTCCGCCCCGGCGGCGACCGCCTCGCGCGGGGTCATGGTGCGGCGTTGATCGGCCGCCTCGCTGCCGGCGGGCCGGATTCCCGGTGTCACCAGCAGGAATCCTTGGCCCAGCCGCTGGCGCAGCAGTGGAGCCTCGCGCGCCGAGCAGACCACCCCGTCCAGGCCGCAGCCCCGCGCCAGCGTCGCCAGGCGCAGGACCTGCGCTTGCGGCGCCGCCTCGATGCCCACCTCTCGCAGATCCGGGGCTCCCAGTGAGGTGAGCACCGTCACGGCCACCAGCCTGGGGCGGTCGGCCCCTTCTGGCAGCGCCCCGCGCGCCGCCTCCAGCATGCGCCGGCCGCCCGAGGCGTGCACGTTGATCATCCACACGCCCAGTCCGGCGGCGGCCCGCACCGCCCCGGCGACCGTATTGGGAATGTCGTGGAACTTGAGGTCCAGGAAAACCGCAAACCCCCGCCGCACCAGCTCCGTGACCAGGGCGGGCCCGGAGGACACGAACAGCTCGAAGCCCACCTTGAGCCCGCAAGCCCGGGGGGAGACGCCGCCTGCGAAACGCAGCGCCTGTCGCGCATCGGGAAAGTCCAGGGCCACGACGATCCGGGGGGGAGACGCCTGCAACGCGCCATGCGCCATGTTCAATGCCTCACGAGCCGGGCCGGGTCACGGCCCCGCGACCGTTGCGCGCCGCACGGCGCCACACCGGGCGGGTCCAGGCGGTAGCGCGGCTGCACCCGGGCCTGAAGCACGCTGCGCATGGCGGGGCGCACCGTCCCCCACCCCCGGCATCCCGGACACTGCCAGAACAGGCCGTGTGACTCGAACCCGCAGATGCGGCACTGGTATTCGGGTTGGTCACGCAGCTGGTCGGCGAGCCCCTCGGCCACCGCCGCAAGCAGACGGGGTTCCGAGCGGATCCGGCCTTCGGCCATCCACCGCACGGCCTCGTGCATCAACCCCACGGCCGGGCTGCGCCGTTGCAGGGCCCGCGTCAGCACCGCCTCGGCGCCCGGCACGTCTCCCGCCGCCAACGCCGACTCGGCCAGCGCACGCGCCACCTCCAGGTCGCAGCCGCAGGGTTGGACCCGATGCAAATAGTCGGTGTAGGCCTCGGGCTGCCCGGTCCGCGTGCAGACCTCCCGCAGCCGCGCCAGCACGAGGCAGGCAAAGTCGGGGTCCTGATCGTGGACCCGCTCGAAGTGGGCGCGCGCCGTGTCCGCATCGCCCTCGCGCCAGGCCAGGTCGCCGAGCAGGATGCTGGCACGCGCGCAACCCGGGTCGGCCTCCAAGGCCTTCAGGATCAGGTCCCGTGCCCTGGCCAGGCGCCCGGCTCGGATCTCCAGCTCCGCCAGCTCACAGTAATAGTGGGCCAGCACCGGGCCACAGGATGCCTCCGTCTCGGTCTGCAGTCGGCGGGCGATGCCGATCGCCTTGCTCCAATCCTTTTCTTTCTCGTACACCTCCATGAGATGCCGGTAGGCGGGAGCCCGGTGTACCCCCGCGTCCAGCAGACCGAGAAACAAGGACTCCGCCCGGTCCAGCAGCCCGGCGCGCAGGTAATCCCTGCCGAGTTCCAGCCGGGCCTGTTCGCGCACCTGACCCGACAGTTCCGGGCGGTTCACCAGGCTCTCGTGCACACGGATCGCGCGCTCCACTTCGCCGCGGCGGCGGAACAAGTTGCCGAGCAACAGATGGGTCTCCACGGTGGCGGGATCCACGTCCACGATGCGCACGAACACCTCGAGCGCCTTGTCGGGCTGCTCGTTGAGCAGATAGTTCAGGCCACGAATATAGTCGCCGGACAGTCCGCCGGAGGAGCCTGGCGTGCGCCGCCCACCGAATCGGCGGCTGAAATACCAACCCGAGGCCGCTGCCACGGGCACGAGGAGCCAGAGCAACGTCAGCACGGACATCTCCCGCAGGCACCGCAGACCGGCGCCGCCCGGTACACCCCGGCGACTGGGGCACTCGACAGGTGAGGTTCCGTCAGGCGCATCCGCATCCGACGGACCGCGCGGCACGCATCCACGGCGTGGATGCCGGCACGCCCCGCAAAAGTCAGTCTGCCTCCAGATCCGCGACGTCCCCCCGCTGGAGCCCGTTGTTGACCCGCTCGCGCAACTCCTTGCCGGGTTTGAAGTGCGGGACGTACTTGCCGGGCAGCGGGACCGGATCGCCGGTCTTGGGGTTGCGGCCGATGCGCGGTGGACGATAGTGCAGGGAAAAGCTGCCGAAGCCGCGGATCTCGATCCGCTGGCCGCTGGCCAGCGAGTCGCTCATCTGTTCGAGCAGGGACTTCACCGACAATTCCACGTCCTTGTAGGCGAGATGGCGCTGCTTCTGCGCGATACGCTCGATGAGCTCGGATTTGGTCATGTGCATGGGCATACCCGTCCTGCCGTCGCGGCCGGTACGGCGGGCCGTGCCGGCTCAGGCCGGCACGGCGCCACCCGGTCACGAGCCGCTTTCGTCGTCGCGTTGCGTACCGATCTGTTCCTTGAGCAGATCGCCCAGCGTGGTGGTGGCCGCCTCGCCACTGCGGCTGTAGTCCTGCAGCACCTGGGCCTCTTCGGCGACCTCCTTGGCCTTGATCGACAGATTGATCATCCGCCGCTTACCGTCCACGCCGACGAACTTCGCTTCCACCTCGTCACCGGGCTTGAGCACGGAGCGCACGTCCTCGACGCGGTCGCGCGAAATCTCCGAGGCGCGCAGCACACCCTCCACCCCCTCGTCGAGCTCCACGATGGCGGCCTTGGGATCCACTTCCTTGACCACGCCCTTGACGATGCTGCCCTTGGGGTGCTGGGCCACGAACTGCGAGAAAGGATCCTGGGCCAGCTGCTTGATTCCCAGCGAGATGCGCTCGCGCTCCGGATCCACCGCCAGCACCACGGCCTCGACCTCGTCGCCTTTCTTGTAACGGCGCACCGCCTCCTCGCCGGGTTCGTTCCACGACAGATCGGACAGGTGCACGAGACCGTCGATGCCGCCCTCCAGACCCACGAAGATCCCGAAGTCCGTGATCGACTTGATGGTGCCCTTGACCCGATCGCCCTTGTTGTGGTTGGCGGCGAAATCTTCCCAGGGGTTGGGCTGGCACTGTTTCATGCCCAAGGAGATGCGCCGGCGTTCCTCGTCCACGTCCAGGACCATCACTTCCACCTCGTCGCCCACCTGCACCACCTTGCTGGGGTTGACGTTCTTGTTGGTCCAATCCATCTCGGAGACGTGCACCAGACCCTCGACGCCGTCCTCGATGGCCACGAAACAACCGTAGTCGGCGATGTTGGTGACCTTGCCGAAGACCCGCGTGCCCACGGGATAACGGCGCGAGATATTGACCCAGGGATCCTCACCCAGCTGCTTGAGGCCGAGGGACACGCGGTTGCGCTCGCGGTCGAAGCGCAGCACCTTGACCTCGATCTCGTCACCGATGTTGACCACCTCCGAGGGGTGCTTGACTCGTTTCCAGGCCATGTCGGTGATGTGCAACAGCCCGTCGATGCCGCCCAGGTCCAGGAACGCGCCGTAGTCCGTGAGGTTTTTGACCACGCCCTTGAGCACCACGCCTTCCTCCAGGCTCTCCAGCAGAGCCTCGCGTTCGGCGCTGTATTCCTCCTCCAGCACGGCGCGGCGCGAGACGACGACGTTGTTGCGGCGCGGATCGAGCTTGATGACCTTGAACTCCAGATCCTTTCCTTCGAGATACGAGGTGTCGCGCACCGGACGGATGTCCACGAGCGAGCCCGGCAGGAAGGCCCGGATCTGACCCAGGTCCACAGTGAATCCGCCCTTCACCTTGCCCGTGATGCGGCCGGTGACGATCTTGCCGGCTTCGAATGCCTCCTCCAGTTCCTTCCAGGCCCGGGCGCGAATGGCCTTCTCGCGGGACAGGCGGGTTTCTCCAGAGCCGTCCTCCACGGCCGTGAGGGCCACCTCCACCACATCGCCCACCTTGACGTCCACCTCCCCGTCGGGACCGCGGAACTGGTCGATGGGGATGACGCCCTCGGACTTGAGTCCGGCATGGACGATGACGTTGCCGTCCCGGATGTCCACCACCGTGCCATTGATGATGGTGCCGGGTTTCATTTCGATACTGTTGAGGCTCTCTTCGAAGAGCTCGGCGAAACTTTCAGTCATGGGTTGGGTTTACTCGGTTTACGTGAAATACCCGAAGCACCGGCGTCCGCCACCTGGGCGCCCGGTTCAGCGGGGCTGCGGTTGCACTCGACTCACCAGCTCCAAGGCCCGCTCGAGCACCTCGTCGATGCTCATCCGGGTCGAATCCAGAACGGTGGCATCCGGGGCGGGTCGAAGCGGCGCGACGGGCCGGCTGCGGTCCCGCTCGTCGCGCTTGGCGAGCTCGTCTAAAAGGCCGCGAAGGTTAGCATCAATCCCCTGCTCCTTCAACTGCTTATAGCGCCTGCGGGCGCGTTCTTCAAGGTCGGCGTCGAGAAAGATCTTCACCGGGGCCTCGGGGAACACCACCGTTCCCATGTCCCGACCATCGGCGACCAGCCCCGGGGGGCGGCAGAATGCACGCTGGCGGTCCAACAGCGCCCGGCGCACGGCGGGCAGGGCCGCCACCCGTGAGGCCGCCGCGCCGCAACGTTCGGTGCGCAGGTCCGCGGTCACATCCTCGCCGTCCAGAAAGACCCGGGGCTCACCCGCCCCCGAGGCCTCGAAGCGCACATCCAGGCCGCGGGCGAGCCGTGCCAATCCCGCCTCATCTTCCAGCGAGAGGCCGCGGCGCAGCGCGGCCAGCGCCAGCACCCGATACAGCGCGCCGCTGTCCAGCCAGTGGAACCCCAGGCGCTCGGCGAGCAGACGCGCGAGCGTGCCCTTTCCCGAGCCGCTGGGACCGTCCACCGTCACCACCAGACAGTCCTCAGCCATGACCGGGGGGAATCTCTCGGATGGCCAGCCCTGCCTCACGGGCCAGGCCGACGAAACCGGGGAAAGACGTGTTCACGTTGTCGCAATCGAGGATGCGCACGGGGCCCCCGGCCCGCAGGGCGGCCATGGCGAAGGCCATGGCCACGCGGTGATCCCCATGGCTGTACACGGTGCCCCCGGACAGGCGCCCCCCTTCGATGACGATGCCGTCGGGGAGCGGCTCGGCGGCGACTCCCAAGGCCTGCAGCCCCTCGGCCATCACCTGGATACGATCGCTCTCCTTCACGCGCAGCTCCGCAGCGCCCCGCAGGCGCGTGGTACCCTGGGCGCAGGCGGCCGCCACGAACAGCGCCGGGAATTCGTCGATGGCCAGGGGCACGAGGGCCTCGGGGATGTCGATGCCCCGCAGCTCGGCGGCCCGCACGTGGAGATCGGCCACCGGCTCCCCGCCCGCCTCGCGGGGCGCGCCGACCTCGATGGAGGCGCCCATCCGGCGCAGGATCTCCAGCACGCCGGTGCGGGTGGGGTTCACGCCGACGTGGCGCAGATGCAGATCGGAGCCCGCGGCGATACTGGCGCCGACCAGGAAAAAGGCCGCCGACGAGATGTCGGCGGGCACGTCGATGTGCGCCGCGCGCAACCGCCCGCCGCCGTCCAGGCAGACCGTGGCTTCCGAACGGCGCAGCTCGTAGCCGAGCCCCTCGAGCATGCGCTCGGTATGGTCGCGCGCGGGGGCGGGCTCGATGACGCAGGTACGCCCCTGCGCGTAGAGCCCCGCAAGCAACACGGCGGACTTGACCTGGGCGCTGGCCACCGGCATTTCGTACCGGATCCCCCGCAGCCGGGCTCCTCCGTGAATACGCAGTGGCGGCGTGCCATCCGGGCTCGTCTCGATCCGCGCACCCATCCGGCCCAGGGGCTCGGTGATCCGCCGCATGGGTCGGCGCGACAGGGAAGCGTCGCCGACCAGCACCGAATCGAACGGCTGCCCCGCCAACAGACCCGCCATCAGGCGCATGGCCGTGCCCGAGTTGCCCATGTCGAGCGGCGCGCCGGGGGCCCGCAGGCCGTGCAAACCCACACCCCGCACGTGGACCCGGCCGGCATCCGGACCCTCGATGGGCACGCCCATGGCGCGCAAGGCGTTCATGGTGGCCAGGCAATCCTCGCCTTCCAGGAATCCTGTGATGCGCGTCTCCCCCTCGGCGATGGCGCCGAGCATCACTGACCGGTGCGAGATGGACTTGTCGCCAGGCATGCGCAGGCTACCGGCCAGCCGGCCGCCCGGTGCTACTTCGTAAATGGATCCCGCCATGCCGCTCCCGCTGCCGTCGTCGGAGGCGCGCAGTTATACCCACCCATGTCTGGATTATCCAGTCCGAACCGCACACGCGTGCTGGCGCCGAGCATGCATTCCCACCGTCACGACCGCCGCCGCGAGCAGGCCCGTCAGCAGCATCGATCCCTCCAAGCCCGCTCCTCCTCCGGTCCATCGGGAACCACCCTTGAGCTCCAGCCCCAGCACGCCGACCACCGGAAGCCCGCTCACACCGAACCCGAGGACCGGTCCCTCCACGAAGTTCCAACTGCAGTGCAGCGCCACTGCGAACCACAGGTTGAGCGTGAAGACATAGCGCATGCCGAGCAGCAGCCCCCCGAGCAACGCATTGGCCAGCATCACGGGATCCGCGCCGGCGCCGGAGACGTGGATGAGCAGGAAGAGCCCGGCCGACAGCGGCAGCGCCACAAGAGGCGGAAACGAGTCCAGAAGGTTGCGCAGCACGTAGCCGCGAAACACCAGCTCCTCCTGCAGCGCGACGAACAGGGTGATCACCAGATAGGCGCCGAGCACCCCTGGACGTACCCGTACCTCCACAACATCCACGTGATCCGCCGCGAGCAAAAGCGCGAACGCCGTCAGCAGAATGCCGGAACCCGTGAGCAGCCCGCCCACGATCTCTTTCCCCTGGCCCCGTAGAGTCCAGCCCAGCGAGCGCAGCCCGCGCCGGTCCACGATGCGGCAGAAGGCAGCCGCCAGCACCAGGCTGAAACATAGCGTGAAGCCGATGAAACTCGCCATGGCGACCAGCCGGCCTTCGAGCGAACCATCGCGGCCCAGGGCCTCGAGCCGCACCCCTGAAAGCCGCTCGAACCCCCAACCGGCCCATCCGGCCGCCCTGCTCAACAGGACCGCGAATGTGCCGAGAAACAGCCCCGCGCGGACCCACCCCCAGGGAACCAGGGCCCCACTGCCGGCGGCATCCGGACTACCCGGCATCTCGCACCGGGAAGATCGCGCAGCGTGTGGGAGCTGGGTGCATGAGGGGTGCGTGGTCGGTCCTTGTGGGTCTGCCGGGGCTGCCGGGTGTTGCTTTGCGGGGGTGCGGGTCACCGGACCCATTGTCCGGCATCTTCCCGGCGGTTGCGAACCGTCCGGCAGCCCGAAAACCCACCTTTCAGCGGTATATAATGCCCGCGCATGGAAACGCTGCTCCTCCGACTGCCGCCGGCCACGCCCGACGCCCCTTCCCATTCGGCGCAGTGGATCCTCCTCGACAGCCACAACGTGCCCAGTGGCGACACCGCCACGGGCACCCTGAGCGAGGCCGCCGCATTGGCGTCCCAGCGGCGCCTGATCGCGCTGGCACCCGCCGAGCAGGTGACCCTCTTTCAAGTCCAGATCCGGGCCCGCAACCGGCAGCAGCTTCAACGTGCCGTCCCTTATGCGCTGGAGGACGAGCTGGCCGAGGACGTCGAGACACTGCACTTTGCGCTGGGGCCTGTGCTCGGGGAGGACCGGTATCCGGTGGCGGTGGTGGCTCGGGCCCACATGGAACAATGGACGACGCTGCTCCGGGAGGCCGGACTGCGCCCGCGGGCCCTGGTGCCCGAGATGCTCGCCCTGCCCCGCGAGGACGACGGCTGGACCCTGTTGCAGGAACCCGGGCGCAGCGTGGTCCGGTTGGACACCTGGGAGGGGTTCTATGCCGATCCAGAGCTGCTCCCGACACTCCTGGAGCTGGCCTGGGAACGCATCGAGCGCCGGCCCCGTATCCTGCGCTGCCACTGCTGCAGCGAGGCACCGGCGCCGGAACCGCCCGGCCAGGTGGTGATGGAACGGGAGTCCACCTGTCCCATGACCTTGTTCGCCGGGGGCATCGACCTACAGCATCCATTCGACCTGTTGCAGGGCGAATTCCGGCCCCGTGCAGGCACGGTCAAATGGCTGCGTCCCTGGCTGGCCGCCGGCGTCCTGCTCGCCGTCTGGGTGCTGGCGGAAATGCTGCTCGCATGGAGTGAGGTGCGGACCTATCGTGCCCAGGTGGCGACGCTGCGCACCCGCATCGAACAGGTCTACAAGCAGACCTTCCCCGGCACGCGGCGCGTGGTGAACGCACGGGTGCAGATGGAGCAGAAGCTCAAGGAGCTGCGCCGCGCCGCCGGCAGTCAGGACACCGGCGGACTGTTGCCGCTGCTGGCCGCCGGGGCCGAGGCGGTGGCGCGGGAAAAGACGGTGGAGGTGGCCGGCGTGAGCTATCGGCAGGGGAAGGTGGAACTGCGTATCGAGGGCAAAGACCTCCAATCCCTGGAGCGGATCAAGCAGTTCGTCGAGGACAAGGGACTGGCGGCGGAGATCCAGTCCGCCGACACCAGTGGGCAGAAGGTCTCGGCGCGCATCGTCATCCGGGCGGAGAGGAAGAAATCGTGAAGGACTGGTGGATGAACCTGGCCGAACGGGAGCGCTGGCTCGTGGCCACCGCCGGCGTCGTTGTCGCGGTCGCCCTGTTCTACCTGCTGGCCTGGGAACCCCTGTTCAAGGCGCGCGAGGAGCTCGGCCAAGCGGTGGCCGCCCAGCGCAACACCCTGCGGTGGATGCAGGAGGCGGCCGACGAGGTGCGGGTGCTCAAGGGGAGCGCGGCCCGCGGTGGCCTGCAGGGTCGCAATCGCTCGCTGCTCAGCGTGCTGGATCAAACCGCCACGCAGGCAGGGATACGCGACCACATCGACCGGATGGAGCCGGAGGGGCAGAACAGTGTAAAGCTCTGGCTGGACAACGTCCCGTTCGATCCCCTGATCCGCTGGATCGAGCGGCTGGAGCGCCATTACGGGGTGTACACCAAACGGGCGAACTTCACGCCCGCCGACGAGCCGGGACAGGTGGATGCCCGCCTGACACTGGAGCGGCCGTGAGGCGGAACTGGCTGCGTTACGTCCTGCTCGGCCTGGCCGCCTACCTGGCGTTTCTCGCGGTCCTGCTGCCGGCACGCTGGCTCGCCCCGCACCTGCCCTCCGACATCCGCCTGCAAGGGGTCACCGGCACGCCTTGGCGAGGACACGCCGAACGGGTGGAGTACGCGGGCTATGCGGTCGATGGGGTGGACTGGCGCATTCAGGCGCCGTATCGCCTCGTGTTGGGCTCGTTGTCCTGGCGGCTGCGCATCGAGCGGGGCGCCCTGTCGGGTTTCGTCGATCTAGGACTCTCGCCCGGCCGAATCACCCTGGAAAATACCGATCTGAACCTCAATCTCAAACTGTTGGAAGACGCGCTGTCCGGATTGCGCCTGCGGCTCGACGGGCGGCCCATCCACCTGCAGGCCGAAGTGCTGGAACTGCGCCGAGACGGGCCGGGCGCGGCCCGCGGGATGGCGCGTTGGGAGCACGCCGCCCTGCGCTCGCCGGTCGGCCTGGCCCTCGGCAACCTGAACCTGGAACTCACCGATGACGATCAGGGCTGGCTCGGCACCCTCTCCAACGACAGCAACCAGCTCCACATCGGCGGTACGATCCGTGTGCTCCAGGGCTGGGCCTGGAACAGCGAGATCCGCCTCTCCCCCGGGCCTGAGGCCGACGCCTCCCTACGTCAGGCCCTGCCTCTGCTGGGACGACCGGACCGCCATGGGACGGTCACGCTCAAGGCCAACGGAACGCTCACCGGACCGCCCGGTGCCCAATGACGCCCGTCACCCCCGACCGACTAGGTAGACACCCACCGAGATCAGCGCGCACCCCGCCAGTTGCGCCGGCTGCAGCGTCTCCCGGAACAACCCCACGCTCATGAGCAGGACGAGCAGGACCGCCAGCCCGGTGTAGACGCCGTAGAGCGGCCCCAGATCATAGTGTTTCAGGACCACGAGGTAATAGAAGAAGATGAAGCCGTAGATCCCCAGGGCCGTGCCCACCAGATACCAATACCGCAGTAGGGTCTCCAGCAGGCTCTCTCCCCCCTTCACCGCCGCCCACTTGAGCAGACCGTGGGCCAGGGCCAGCAGGCAGGCCAGGAAAAAGGCCTGACCCAGCAGGCCGCCCACCGGGAGTAGTCCGTTCTTCACAGCCGACTCCGGCGGCGGTCCAGGATGAACGGCGGCCGCCCCTTCGTCTCCTCGAACACGCGCGCCAGATAGCTGCCGATGATGCCGAGGCTGACCATCAGCACGCTCCCGATGAGCAGTTGGAGCAGGATCACCGTGGTGAAGCCCGAGACCGCCACGCCCGTGAACTTCTGATAGAGGGCGATGCTGCCGAAGACGGCGCTGATCAGAAAGACGAACACCCCCAGAGCCGTGACCAGGTGCAGGGGCGCGGACGAGAAGGCCGTCAGCGCCGAGACCGCCAGACGCAACAGGCGCCACCGCCCCCACGAACTCCTGCCGTGGGCCCGTGGTGGCACGGAGAAGGGAATCCGCGCCGTCGTGAAACCCATCCAAGGGATCAGCCCCCGGAAAAAGCGGTTGCGCTCGGGCAGCCGGCAATAGTGCTCCACCACCTCACGGTCCAGGAGCTTGAAGTCCGAGGCGTTCGCCACTTCCAGACCCGAAAGCCACGAAAACAGCGCATAGAAGACCCGCGCCCCGAGACCGGACACCGCACCCTCGCGTCCCCGGTTCTCCTTGACGGCCTCGACCACCTGGGCGCCCGCCCGCCACAGCTCCACCATCCGGGGAATGAGCTCCGGGGGATGCTGCAGGTCGGCATCCATCACGACGACCGCATCGCCCCGGGCGTGCTCCAGTCCGGCCAGAATGGCCGCCTCCTTGCCGAAATTGCGGGTCAACACCACCAGCCGCAGGGCGTATCCGTCCGGCTCCATGGCCCCCACCCGCTCCACGGTTGCGTCGCTCGAACCGTCGTCCACCACCACCAGCTCCCAGCGTGCCTCCGGCACATGGCGCACCGCCGCGACGATGGTCTCCAGGACGTGCACTACCCCCTCGGCCTCGTCGTGCACCGGCAGGACCACCGAAAGCGTCTGCGTGTCACGGGGCATCTTCTGCCTTTCCCAGTGCGGGGATCACGTTCACGTCACAGGCGGCCGAGCGACCCGCCACGGGGCGCAGCGTGACGGCCCGCGCCGGCGCGGCAGGGCAGTCGTAGGCAAGCTCCCCGAAATCCTGATAGAGCATGAAAACGAAGTCCTCACGGCGTGGAGGCAGACGTTTTCCAGACACGCTTTCTAGCTCGAACGGAAGACCGCCGTCAACGCGCGGCAGGCAGCGCACGGCGATCCCGAAACGCCCGCCAGGTCGGCAACGTACCGGCAGGGAGGTTGGGGCCTCCGGGCGCCAGGCAGGCGAGGGCTCCGTACCGAAGGGGAGATCATCGGGTCTCGGCCGATGGAAATCGATGCGCCGTCCCGGAGGCAGCCGGCCCGCGTCGTAGAGCCGGTAGCCCCCCCTGCGTGCGAGCACGACTCCTTGCGGACGCAGATGAAACGGCGGGCCGGAGAGCACCGCCACTCGTTCGGGGTCGATGCCTTCCCGCCGTACGGCCCTGCGGTGATGCCAGCGGTTGCTGTGCTCGCGCAAAAGCAGCGCGGCCGCGCCACCCACCCGGTCCGGGGCGATGCCGAGACGGCTCAGCGCTCCGTAGTACCACTGCACGAGCGGCTCGGACAGGAACGGCCACAAAGGATCGTCTGCGGTCGCCAGCGCGGGGAACCGGACGTCCCCCAGACGCAGCGTCAGGATGCCTTCCCGCGCCCAGGCCAGCTTGAGCACCCCCGCCGGCACCAACACCACCAGGGCCAGAACGAGCGCGAGTGCGGCCCCCACCGCCTCGGGCAGCCTTCGCAGGATACGCTCCAGGCCGAGCGCGGCCAGCCACGCAAGCCAGGGGAACAGGACATCCAGATAATAGACGTAGCCGAAGGCCAGAAAGCCCATGGCGCCCAGCAGCCAAAGGACGACCAACGCCCAACCCGCCCTCACGCGGGGATCCCTCACCAGCCCCGGGCTGGAAGCGAGCAGACCCACCGCCAACCCTCCGACGGCCAACCACCCCGCCGCCTCCAGCCAGCCTGGCGCCTGCTCCACCCCCGCGAGAAAGCGGGGCCAGATCGTCGCCAGATCCATCCACTTGCGCCCGTCGGTCAGATTGGCGGCGAAGCCACCACCCTCGGCCGTGCCCCCTTCCAGAAAGGCCCGCAGATACGGGAAGCCCGTGGTCGCCTCGTGCATGAACCAAGGGATGAACAGGGACAACGCCACCGCGCAGCCGCCGAGAATCCAGCCCCAATCGCTGCGGCCACGCCAAAGCAGCGCCAGGGCCAGGATGGCCGCCATCAAAGGCACCGCCGACAGATGCACCTGCAGCAGCAGAGCGCCCACGAGGCCCACGGCCAGCCAGGCCCGGCGCACGCCGTGCAGGGCATACAGCAAGCCGGCGAGGAGCAGGTTCGTGAGCGGCAGGACGAGGGTGGGATTCCACCCGCTGTGCATGTAGAGCACCGTCCACGCGGGAAACCCGAAAGCGAGGAACACCGCAGCGGCGCGAGCGCCGTGAAACCGACGCACGGCCCACCAGGCCACCGCGGCCGCGGCCACCTGCAACAGGGCGAAGGACAGATACATCCAAAACACCCCGCCGCCCAGCCACACGGGGAGCGCGGCCAAATAATAGAACGCCGGGCCGGTCTTGAACGCCGCGTGGAACATGGGACCCAGCAACGGAAACGCCCGGCCCTCGGCGATGCCCAAAATCACGTCGAGGTCACGCGCCTGATCCGGACCCACCAGCACCAGATCCACGCGCCAGAGGACCACCGCCGCCTGCAGGGCGAGCACGGCGAGCCCCACCCGTTCCCAAGTGGAGGATTCCCAACGCTCGTGGCCTCGCCGACCGCGCATCCTCAGGAACGGGTCTCTGTGGTACGACGATGGAGGAGACTGTCGTAGGCCCATGGAGCGGACACCACGGGATACGCTGCACGAGGTGTTCTGGGAACCGGTGGCGACGCCCCGTGCCGGAA
Organism: Gammaproteobacteria bacterium; assembly: GCA_026984215.1. Classification (GTDB taxonomy): domain Bacteria; phylum Pseudomonadota; class Gammaproteobacteria; order JAJDOJ01; family JAJDOJ01; genus JALVEU01. The sequence goes on from JALSSO010000134.1 coordinate 16,693, forward strand.
GGCAGGCTCGGCGGCGGGACTCCGGCGCTCGGTTTACCGGCGGTGCGGGTTCAAAATGGTCTGTCGGGCCGAGAAGGCGGCCGAATGCAGAACCGAGTAACTGGCGATCCCATTGCCGTCGAAAAACCCATTGTCCACGTACTGACCTGCCGCATCGTCCGGGGTGCGCCACTCGATGAACCCGTTGACGAAGTCCCCAGGGCGCCCAGCGATCGCGGCCGGATCGATCCGACTCTGTTCCCCGCCGGGCAGCGCGAGATTCACCGAGCGGCGGTTTTGCTCGTCGTCGTATAGGTTCACCGTATACACGGCCCCTGGCCCGCCGATGGACTCCGCAGACCAGATCACCAGCTGCGTGGCATCCCCGGCGGCCACCGAGTAACGCATGACAAGCAACCCGTTGCCTCCCGCCCCGGCCAAATCCCGCGCACCTTCGATCAGGGTGGTGATGGAGGTCGCCTTCATATGGGCGAGATCCGGGACGAAGAAGAAATCGAAATCATACCCGTGCAGCGGCCACACCGGTTTGTAGGCCACGTCCTGGTCGGACGCCACCACTTGGAACGCCTCGCCAGCGAGACACGCCGCATCAAAACCCAATAGGGCCCCGTCGCCGTCAGTGTCCGCTGCGAACACCAAATAGCCCTCGGTGTTTTCGAGCCCCAGCCCGGACTCGGCGGCCCACACGAACGGGTGTATGTCGTCATCCGTCATCTGAAACTGCCCGTCGGTCACATGGCGCGAATCGCGGTCGAAGAACGTCCAGTAGATCGTGGCGCCCGGCGTGGCATCGTTCGGCTCGTCGCAGCCGTGCGTCACCAGCCCCACGGCCGTGGTGTCGCCGATCCCATCGTGGACGCTCAGTGGAACGAGCAGACCGCTTGCATAGACCCCGTTCACATAGGCCTGGACCTCGCCGGCGGCCAGCACCGAACCAAGCACCAGGGCCAGCGTGAATTGGAAACGTTTCATCGTCCTTTCTCCTTATGCGGGAACTGCGGCCGTACCTCGGACACGGAGCCTTTCGTCGTTAAGGCGCCCCCCGTGGCCCCGGGGGAGATGTTGGACCGGGCGCGGGCATCGGGACCGGAGAAGGGGGTGGCCCAGCGGGACCGGGCACGGCCCCGTCGGCGATCACCTCCAGGCCCAGTGCGACATGGTCACCAAGCGAGGCGGCACCGTCACAGATCACCCCGGACGCAGGCATCGGAAAAGGCCACAGCGGCGCTCCCGCAAACTCCAAGTCGCTCACCATCGGTATGACCACATGCGTGTACCGGGTGAGGTCGGAGCAGAAACCCCGCAACGCCTTGCCGCCGAGCCGGGCCATCACCAACGAATCCGGGCCGACCTGCGGACCCTGCAGCGGCCCCGGAGGGCCCGCCACTGCGGCGTAATGGCCCTCGTATGTCGCCACCACCCTGTCTCCGGGACCCACGCCATAGCGGGGCAATTCGACCCCGCAGTCCCAGACCACGAGATCACCCACTCCTGGATCTGCGAAGACTTCAAAGCGGCGTCGCTCGCCCGTGTCCCGGTTGTAGCACGAGGCATAACCAGAAGACGGGGCAAGAGGCGCGACACCTTGCACTGCGAACACGGCGAGCCCTCCCGCCGGCGGCACCGGTTTTTGGGCGGCCCACACCCCTTCCCCACCGACCACCCCCAACGCGATCAGAACGATTCCCCATGCCGCCATCACACCGCCAGATTTGCGCACAATCCCTCCTTTGCAACCCCGCCCACAGCAATCCGATACCCGCGTTGGCCGGGAGCATACCCGAACGTGCCTCGTTTCGATACCGAAACACCGAGCGGCGGAGCCGCCCCACCCCGCGGATCAGCCGTCGGCCCGGCGCCCATACTGCGCCACCATCCGCGCCAGGCGCGCGGTCAGCCCCGGCGGACGCCACGCCTCGGGCAGGCGCCAGCGCCAGTTGCCTTCTGCCAGACCCGGTCGGTTCATGCGCGCCCGGCCGTCCAGCCCGAGCATGTCTTGGGCCGGAAGGATCGCGTAGTCGGCGCGGCTGGCCAGGGCGGCGCGGATCAGGGGCCAGGGGATGGGTTCCCCCGGCCAGCCCAGGTATTCGTGCAGATGGTGGCGCGCGGCGTCGTCCAAGCCGGTGTACCAGCCCAGGGTGGTGTCGTTGTCGTGCGTGCCGGTATAGGCGACGGTGTTGGAATCGATGTTGTGCGGCAGGTAGGCGTTGTGGGGATTGCCGTCGAAGGCGAACTGCAGCACGGCCATGCCCGGGATCCCGAACCGGCGCCGCAGCTCGACCACGTCCGGGGTGATGGTGCCCAGGTCCTCGGCCACCAAGGGCAGTGTACCCAGCACCTGCGTGAGCCGTTCCAGCAACGCCTCGCCGGGCACCGGCGCCCAACGCCCGTTGACCGCGGTCTTCTCCCCGGCCGGGATCTCCCAGCAGGCGCGCAGGCCGCGGAAATGGTCGATGCGCACGATGTCGAACAGCTCGAGCTGGGTGCGCATGCGCTCCACCCACCAACCGAACCCATCCTCGCGCAAACGCTCCCACCGGTACAACGGGTTGCCCCAGCGCTGTCCCTGCGCGGAAAAATAGTCCGGCGGCACCCCGGCCACCTTCACGGGCCGCCCGGCCTCGTCCACCCAGAAGTATTCGCGGTGCGCCCAGACCTCGGCGCTGTCGTGGGCGGGGTAGATGGGCAGATCGCCGAACATCAGCACCCCGTGGCGATGCGCATAGTCGCGCAGCTCACTCCACTGAGCGAAGAAGACGAACTGCTCGAAACGGACCTGTTCCATCGCGGCCGCCAGCCGCGATCGGGCGTCTCTCAGAGCGCCCGTTTCGCGGTCGCGCAAGGGCTGGGGCCAGTCCCACCACGGCGCCCCGCCCTGCTCGCCGCGAATGGCACTGTAGAGCGCGAAATCCTCGAGCCAGTGGGCATGCCCCTGACGGAAGTCGGAGTACGCCACCCGCAAATCGGCCGGCGCGGCCTCTCGGAAGCGCGCCCCGGCGTGACGCAGGGCCGCATCGCGCCAGGCCCGTGCGTCGCGCTCGCCGGCGGGTGTCTCCGAATCGAACCCTGTCAGCAAGCCCCGATCGCGCAGCCACGACAGACTGATGAGCCAGCGGTTGCCCGCGTGCGTGGACAGGCCGTTGTACGGCGAGCCGTCGGCATGCGTCGGCACCAGCGGCAGGACTTGCCACAGGCTCATGCCGGCCTCGGCCAGAAACTCGATCCAGCGCCAGGCGCAGTGCCCGAAATCGCCGTTGCCGGGCGCCTCGGGCAGGGAGGTCGGATGCAGCAGGAGCCCCGCCCGGCGGCGATCGGGCACCCTCACGGATGCTCCTTGCCGCGGCGCATGGTGCCCCCGGCGTCGGGCTTCCCATGGCCCCGCGCGAAGACCCGGAACAGATACCGCGGCGCACGCACACCGAGTATCCGGTAAAGCCCCTCGAGCTGGCGGCGATAGAGCTCCTCGAAGTCCGCCACCGACTCGGGCGCGTTGTAGTCACCGAACCACCAGAACCAGTCGGAGCCCTCGCAGATGGCGAGCTGGCGCGCCGCCTGCGCCTGCGCGGCCTCGTCCAGGCCACCCTCGGCGAGCACCCGGTCGTAGGTCTCCTTCGCCTCGACCAGCATTTCCCAGGCGCGGTTCTTGTCCGGCTCACCGATCCAGGTGGAGAAGGTGCCATAGACCCAGCTGCCGGCCACCAGCGGCGGCAGCGGCTCGGTTTTCGCGCCGGATTCGATGAGTTGGGAGAAGGTGCCGAGCCGGAAGCGCGGATCCTCGGCGAGGCGCGTATACAGGCCCCGAAGGAAGTGAAAGCCGTTCTCCGGGTAATATTCCCAGGCGTTCTCTCCGTCCAGGATGAGACTCACCACCGCATGGGGATTCGAGCCGCAGGCGGCGGCGATCCCGGCCAGGTTTTCCAGGAGATCGCCCACCGCATCGTCGGCGTGCCAGTCGGCATAGTTGAATCCGATGCGGTCGGACAATCCGTCGTCCCGGAAGAAGCACGCCGGCCCGGAGGCCGGCGTCCAGATGCGGTGGATGCACTGCCCGTCGCCGGGATCGCGGCCGGCCCGGGTGAGCGTATTGCGCAGCACGCCCTCTCCGGTCGCGGTCCAGCGAAAGCCCGCCTCGCCGAGCAACCCGAGCGTCTCCTGGCTGAGCGAGCCTTCCGAGGGCCAGCAGCCTCGCGGGCGGAAGCCGAAGTACCGTTCGAACACGCGCAGGCCGGTCTCCAGGTGCCAGCGGGCGCGCTCCCGCCCCCCCGGATAGCCGGGTACCCCGGGCAGCTCCACCTCGGGCCAAGCCTCGCGGGCGGCGCCGAAATCCAGCAGCAAGGGGAGGATCGGGTGTGCGTATGGGGTGACCGACAGCTCCACCCGGCCCGTTTCGGCCAGCGCCCGGTAGCGCGGCACCAGCCCCGCGATGGCCTCTCCCATGAGATGGAGGAGCACGCGCCGGTCCTGTGCATCGAAGTCCCTCCCCTGATCCACGAGCCGGCGCACGCGCGGGTCTTCGCGCCGCAGGCTCTCGCCGAGCCAAGCGAGGTGGTACCAGGTGAGCAGGTCGGTGAGGAAGCGGTCCGAGAGATAGCCCGCCGCTTCGGGGGCGTCGAGTGCCCAGCGCGCCATGGTGGCGAGCTTCGCATAGGGTGGGAACCGTTCGACGAGCCGGCGCTGGTTGGCGCGCAGGCATTGCCGGATCAGCCCCGCCCGCTCGGCCTCCGCCTGGGGCGGGCGCTCGGCGACCAGCGCCGCCAGCACAGGGTCGCGAAGGGGCTCGCCTTCCACCTCGAAACGGCGGATCTGCCGGGCATAGTCCTCGATCTGCTCCAGTAGAATCGGAGTGAAATTGACCACCGCACGCGCCTCGGGCACCGCCTCCAGGTGGGCGGCCATGTCCGTGTAGTCCTTGATGGCATGGAGATAGGTCCAGGGCAGGCGATAGCGGTGATCCAGGGGGTCGCGGTATTCGGGCTGGTGCATGTGCCAGCACAACACCACGTTCAAGGGACTTTTACGGGTTCGCGGCACGGGGCGTTTTCCTCGCTTCGATGGCGCCCTGGCGGGCCGATGTGCGGCCGGCCTCAGCGCACCCGGCGGGTGGATTGCCCCAGCATCTCCGGGATGACCAGGGTGACGCCGCCGGGGCTGACATGGAACCGGCGGGCATCCTCCTCGGGGTTCTCGCCGATGACCATGCCGTTCGGGATGGTGCAGCCGCGGTCGATGATGGCCTTGCGGATGCGGCAGCCCTGGCCGATGGTCACGTCCGGCAGGACCACGCTCTGCTCGAGGTGAGAATAGGAATTGACCACCACGTTCGTGAACAAGAGCGAGTGGCGCAGCAGGGCCCCGGAGATGATGCATCCCCCGGAAACCATGGAGTCGATGGCCATGCCGCGGCGGTCCTCGTCGTCGAACACGAACTTGGCCGGCGGGGCCTGCATCTGGTAGGTCCAGATGGGCCAGTCCTCGTCGTAGAGATTGAGTTCGGGACGCACCCCGATCAGCTCCAGGTTCGCGGCCCAGTAGGCGTCGATGGTCCCCACGTCGCGCCAATAGGGACGCTCGCCGTCCTGCACGTCGCGGAACGGATAGGCAAAGGCACGGTAGTCCTTGATGACCGAGGGAATGACGTTGTGTCCGAAGTCGTGGCTGGAGCCCGGCGTGTCGGCGTCCTTGATGAGCTGTTCGATGAGAAACTCCATGTTGAAGACGTAGATCCCCATGGAGGCCAGGGCCTGATCGGGCCGGCCCGGGATCGGCTCGGGGGACTCGGGCTTTTCGGTGAAGCGCCGGATGCGTCCCTCCTCGTCGATGCCCATGACACCGAAGGCCGAGGCCTGGTCCACGGGCACCTCGATGCAGCCCACGGTGAGATCGGCCTCCTTCTCCACGTGGTAGGCCAGCATCGGACCATAGTCCATCTTGTAGATGTGATCGCCGGCCAGGATCAGCACATAGGTGGGATCGTCGCTGCGGATGATGTCGATGTTCTGGAACACGGCGTCGGCCGTGCCCTGATACCATGAGGTTTCCACCCGCTGCTGCGCCGGCAGCAGCTCCACGTACTCCCCGAACTCGCCGCGCAGGAAGCTCCACCCCTGCTGGATGTGCCGGATCAGCGAATGCGCCTTGTACTGCGTGATGACGCCGATGCGCCGAATCCCGGAATTGATGCAGTTCGACAGGGGGAAGTCCACGATGCGGAACTTGCCACCGAATGGCACGGCGGGCTTGGCGCGCCACATGGTCAGCGGCCCGAGCCGCGAGCCCCGCCCTCCGGCGAGGATCAAGGCCAGGGTCTCCTTGGTCAGGTGGCTGACGAAGCGGGGAGAACGATGATCGGCTTTCATGAACTTCCGTATAATCGCGGGACTTCGGTACCGGCCTTATATCTAAACACGTGCACCGTGGATTTGCGATCAATCAAGCCCGGGGCCCATGACACCGCTGCCGGGCCAGTGCGATCGTGTACCGATCCATTCGACCGTCCGCCGGCCGGACCCCACTGGAGGACGCACACATGGTGACCCCCCCCGAGGAGACCGGACCGGGAACGGCCGTCCCGAACCCGTTCGACGCCCATGGCGCGGCGGTCCTTCCCGAGCCCCTGCGCCGGCTGGTGGAGGCCCGCCATCACGATCCCTTCGAGGTGCTGGGACGCCACCGCGACAACGGCACGGACGTCATTCGTGTCTACCTGCCCTGCGCCGAGCGGGTCCGGCTGGCCGAAGGCGGGCCCGAACTCACACGCCTCTCCGGGACCGGGTTGTTCGAGTGGCGGGGCGACGCCTCCGGGATCCCACAGCACTACCGCCTGCTCTGGACCGATCGGGACGGGCACACCCACGAACGGGTGGACCCCTACACCTTCGGACCCCAGATCAGCGAGTTCGACCTGCATCTGTTCGGCGAGGGCCGCCACTGGCACGTCTACCGAATCCTGGGCGCGCATGCCATGGACGTGGACGGTGTGCGCGGCGTGCGCTTCGCCGTGTGGGCGCCCAACGCCGAGCGTGTGAGCGTAGTGGGCAACTTCAACCGCTGGGACGGGCGCGTCTATCCCATGCGGGTGCGCGGGGCCAGCGGAGTATGGGAGCTGTTCATCCCCGGACTGGAGCCCGGCAGTCTGTACAAATACGAGATCCGAAATCGGGAGACCGGCGCGATCCTTTTGAAAGCAGACCCTTACGCGCAACTATTCGAGCTGCGCCCGAATACGGCTTCCGAGATCCTGCCCCCGTCCTCCTGGAACTGGGGCGACGGGGCCTGGATGGACCGGCGGCGCCACTGGGACTGGCAACACGCCCCGCTGTCCATCTACGAAGTGCACCTCGGCTCCTGGCGGCGGAGGCCCGATGGCGGATTCCTGGACTACCGCAGCCTGGCCCACGAGCTGGTGGACTACGTGCGACGCCTGGGATACACCCATATCGAGCTGCTGCCCATCACCGAGCACCCCCTGGACGCCTCCTGGGGCTACCAGACCACCGGGTATTTCGCGCCCACCCGCCGCCACGGCCTGCCCGACGACTTCCGCTATTTCGTGGACTATTGCCACCGCCACGACATCGGCGTGATCCTCGACTGGGTCCCGGCGCACTTCCCCCGCGACGCGCACTTCCTCGCCCGCTTCGATGGCACCGCCCTATACGAGCACGCCGACCCCCGCCGCGGCGAACACCGCGATTGGGGCACCCTCATCTACAACTACGGCCGCAACGAGGTACGGAACTTTCTGCTGGCCAGCGCCATGTACTGGCTGGAGGAGTTCCACCTGGACGGGCTGCGGGTCGATGCGGTCGCCTCCATGCTGTACCTGGACTACTCGCGCGCCGAGGGCGACTGGGAGCCCAATGTCTACGGCGGCAACGAAAACCTCGAGGCCATCGCCTTCCTGCGCGAACTCAACGACGTGACCCAGCGCGAGCACCCCGGCGTGCTCATGATCGCCGAGGAGTCCACCGCCTGGCCGCAGGTGACCCGGCCCACGTGGGTGGGTGGCCTGGGCTTCACCCTCAAATGGAACATGGGCTGGATGCACGACACCCTGCAATACATGGCCCAGGATCCCATCTACCGCCACCACCACCACGGCAAGCTCACCTTCGGCCTGCTGTACTCATTCACCGAGAACTTTGTCTTGCCCTTCTCCCACGACGAGGTCGTGCACGGCAAAGGCTCGATGCTCGGCAAAATGCCCGGAGACCCCTGGCAGCGCTTCGCCAATCTTCGTCTCCTCTATACCTACCTGTTCACCTACCCCGGCAAAAAGCTGCTCTTCATGGGCAACGACTTCGCCCAGCCGGCCGAATGGGACTTCTCACGGGAGTTGGAGTGGCCGCTGCTGGAACAACCCGAGCACCGGGGCATACAGGCGCTGGTGGCCGAGCTGAACCGCCTGCACCGTGAGCTGCCCGCCCTGCACCGCCACGACTTCGAATCGCGCGGGTTCGAGTGGATCGAATGCCACGACGCCCAGCAGTCGGTGTTGAGCTACCAGCGCAAGGACGGCGACCGGTTCGCGGTGGTGGTGCTCAACTTCACCCCGGTGGTGCGCACGGGCTATCGCCTCGGCGTGCCGCAGGCCGGCCACTACCGCGAGCGGTTCAATTCCGACTCCAGCTTCTACGGCGGCAGCAACACCGGCAACGCCGGCGGCGTGGTGGCCGAGCCCACCCCGTGGATGGGCCACCCCTGGTCCCTGTCCCTGACCCTGCCCCCGCTGGGCGGGATCATCCTGGTCCCCGAGGGGTTGCCGTGAAGATCCTCTACGTCGCCTCCGAGGCCTACCCACTGGTCAAGACGGGTGGGCTCGGGGACGTGGCCGGCAGCCTGCCGCCGGCGCTCCAAGCCCTTGGCCACGAAGTGCGGCTCCTGCTGCCCGCCTACCGCAGTGTCCTGGACCGCCTCGGGGCGCAGGTACACACGCGCACGCACCTGGGACTGCACGACGCCCGCGTCCGCATCCTGGAAACCGAACTCCCGGGCACGGCGCTCACCGTGTGGCTGGTGGACGCGCCGGCCTGTTTCGACCGCCCCGGCAATCCCTATCTGGACGCCCACGGCCAGCCCTGGCCGGACAATGCACACCGCTTCGCCGTGTTGGCGCGCACCGCGGTGGCCATCGCACGCGACCGTGCCGGGCTGGACTGGACGCCCGACCTGGTGCACACCAACGACTGGCAGACCGGGCTCGTGCCGGCCTTGCTGTCCCTGGAGTCCGAGCGTCCTCGGCAGGTGTTCACCATCCACAACCTCGCCTACCAGGGATTGTTCCCCGCCCACACCTTCCGAGACCTGGCGCTGCCGCCTTTCCTGGAATCCATGCACGCCCTGGAATTCCACGGCCAGCTCTCTTTCATCAAGGGAGGCCTGGTCTTTGCGGATCACCTCACCACGGTGAGCCCCACCTATGCGCGCGAGATCCAGACACCGGAATACGGCTGCGGCCTGGAGGGCGTGCTTCAGGCCCGCAGCGCGCACTTGAGCGGCATTCTCAACGGCATCGACACGCGCACCTGGGATCCCGCTACCGACCCGCACCTGCCCCACCGCTACGATGCCCGCAGCCTGGACCTGCGCCGGCGCAACAAGGCCCATCTACAGCGCGAGATGGGGTTGGAAGTCAGCCCCCGCCCCATGCTGGTGGGCATGGTGGGCAGGCTGGTCGAGCAAAAAGGCATCGACGTGGTTTTGGAGGCCCTGCCGCGGCTGCTCCAATGGCCCCTCCAGTTCGTGATCCTGGGCAGCGGCGACCCCGGCTTCGAACGCTCCCTGAGTCGTCTGGCGGCCAAACACCCGCATCGAATGGCCGTGCATATCGGCTACGACGAAGCCCTGGCCCACCGGATCGAAGGCAGCGCCGACGTATTCCTCATGCCCTCGCGCTTCGAACCCTGCGGGCTCAACCAGATGTACAGCCTGCGCTATGGGGCGCTGCCCGTGGTCCGGGCCACGGGCGGGCTCGCCGACACGGTGGTGGACGCCACGCCGGAGTGGATCACCGCCCGAACGGCCGACGGCTTTTCGTTCACCCCGCCGACCGTCGAGGCGCTCGTGCACGCCCTCGACCGAGCGCACTGCACCCGGCGCAGCCCAAAGCTGTGGCAAGTGCTACAGCGCACCGGCATGGCCCAGGACTTTTCCTGGGAACGCAGCGCGCGCGCGTATGCGCGATTGTATGCGCGGCTGCTGGACGCCTCCCCGAGCGGCTGAGCCTCACTGGGCAGGACCGTGCCTGGGATGCCCAGAGTCCTGTCGCGGCCGCTGCGCGCCACTGTGCTGGGCCTGTGCCTGGGCCTCGGCACATTACAGGCCGCCAAGAACCCGAAGATCCTGATCGAGGGCCTCGATTCGGAGCCCGCCGAAAACGTGCGCGCCTTTCTGTCCTTGCGCAACACGCCGTGCGACGCCCCCACCTGGCGGCTGCGGGCCCGCCTGCGCAAGGCCGGAGCCGAGATTCGCAAGGCCCTGGAACCGTTCGGCTATTACCGTCCCCATATCGAGCAGACGCTGACACCGGCGGCGGGCCCAGAGGGCTGCTGGCAGGCGCGGTTTCGCATCGACCCCGGCCCGCGGATCCATCTGCGCGAGGTCCAGGTGCGCGTGACCGGGGCCGCCGAGACCGACCCAGCATTCCATGAGCTGCTCGCCCGCAACCCCCTGCATCCCGGGGACCCGCTTCGTCACGACCGCTACGAGGCATTCAAGCGCGCGCTGATGAACCTCGCCCACGAACGCGGATACGTGGAGGCCCGCCTCCGCACCCATCGGCTGGTGGTGGATCCCGAGGCCGGCAGCGCCGACATCGAGCTGGTGCTGGCATCTGGTCCCCGTTACCGTTTCGGGACCACCCGCATCGAGCAGGACGTGCTCGAACCGCAGCTCGTCCGCCGCTTCCTGGAATACGAGGAAGGCGACCCGTACGATCAGGGCGCCATCGACGACACGCAGCGGGCACTGGTCGGCAGCGGGTATTTCACCCGGGTGATGATCCAGCCCGCCTTCGAACCTTCGCCCGAGCGGCGCATTCCCATCACCATCCGATTGGAACCCGCCAAGCGCAACCGCTACGCGGCCGGCGTCGGCTACGCCACCGACATCGGTCCCCGTTTCAGCCTGGAATACGAGAACCGCCGCCTCAACCGCCGAGGCCACCGGCTTCGTTTCTCCGCCACGGGTTCCCCGGTGAAATCCGAGGGGTTGCTGACCTATCTCGTCCCACATGGAAACCCGTCGAAGGAGAACTATGACCTCAGCGCGGGCTTCAAGCACGAAGTGACCGACAACACCGCGAGCGACATCGCCCGCGCCTCGATCGGGCGCAGTGACCTGCTGCCCTGGGACTGGCGCCAGCGGATCTTTCTGGAATTCTCTTACGAAGATTTCGACGTGGCCGACCAGGCCGAAGCCTCCCTCTTGCTGATGGCGGGCGGCATATGGAACCGCCGCGTCACGGACGATCCCGTGTACCCCACCGAAGGGCACCGGCTCAATCTGGAACTGCGCGGCAGCGCCGGAGCCCTCGTTTCGACCACCCGATTCGTGCAGGCGATCGGCCGCGCCAAATGGATCCACGCGTTGGACCTGCCTGGCACGTTCATCCACCAGACCCGCGTCCTGTTGCGCGGGGAGGCCGGTACCACCCTGGTCGACGAGGTGACCGACCTGCCGGAATCCCTGCGTTTCTTCGCCGGAGGCGATCAGAGCGTGCGGGGCTTCGGTTACAAGAGCCTCGGTCCACACAATGCCGGCGGTGAGGTCATCGGTGGACGCCACCTGGTCACCGCCAGCCTCGAGTTCGACCAATACTACTTCGAAAAATGGGGCCTGTGGGGGCTGGCCGCCTTCGTAGACGCAGGCAACGCCTTCAACCAGGCATTCAAACCGAAAGTCGGGGCGGGCATCGGTCTGCGCTGGCGGGCGCCCATCGGCGGCACGATCCGCCTGGACTTGGCCTTCGCGCTCACCGAACCGGGCACCCCCGTACGCATCCATTTCACCATGGGACCCGACCTGTGAGGCGACCGGGTGCGTCCATTCGCGCATGGTGCACGTATATCAGGCTGACGGCGATCCGGTCCGGGCCCCCGCCGCCGCAGATGCATCAGACCAAGATCACAGGAGGCAACCATGAAACTCCGAATCCACCGCACACTGGCAGCGCCCGCCCTGATCGCATTGGGAACGGCGCTCAGCGCATTTTCCGTGAACGCAGCCGGCCTGTTCCTCGACGAGGCGCCCAACGACTACACCACGCTCTCCAGCACGGGGGTGCCCGCGGGTCCCGGCGGACCCATCACCGAGCTGTTCGAAGAAGGAACCACCGACTACGACGGCAGCCACGGCCTCTACGCGGAATCCGTTCAGGCATCGGGCGAACGGGTCGAATTCGCCGTTTTCGAGCCTGCGGGGCCGAGTCACCCCTGGGACATCGTACCCCAGGACTGACCTCTGGGAAGCAAAAGACCCCGGGGCGGTGTCCATCGCCCCGGGGCCTTATGTCGTATCGCCGGCGATGCCGCCCGCAGGCTTATTTCTGCGAGGCGAAATACGCCGCGATATTTTCCATGTCCTGATCCGACAAGGGCTTCATCATCATCTGCATGGTGGGATCCTTGCGCTTGCCTTCCTTGTATTCCTTCATCGCCGCCACCAGCTCGGCCGGATCCCGGCCGGCCAGCGTGGGATACTTCGTCCCCTTGGGCGGATGGCCGTCGGCACCGTGGCACCCGGCACAGGCCGCCGTCTTGGCCTTGCCCGCAGCGGGGTCACCGGCACCAAAGGCCTGCCCAGCCACGAGCGCTCCCACTGCAAGCAGAATCAACCAGCCCGATTTTCTCATGCTCATGCCTCCTCACCCAGGTTGCGTGACTTCGCGCACATGCTAAGCGGGGAATCTCCCCCAAAACCTTAGCGAAGATCAAGCCGCCGATACGCGCGGTCACGGTTTCTGGGAAGCGAAATAAGCGGCCAGATCGGCCATGTCCTGCTCGCTCAGGCTCTGACACAGGGCGGCCATGGGCCCCGGATTGCGCTTGCCTTCGCGGAATTCACGCAGGGCATTCAACAAGTACTTCTCCGACTTGCCCGCCAACACCGGCTTGTTGTCCGGATCCAGGCTGCGCCCGCCCGGGCCGTGACAGCTCTCACAGATGCCGGCCTTTTCCTTTCCAGCCGCGGGATCTCCCCCCGCGTGCGTGACGCCCGCCAAGCCGAAGAACGCCGCCGCCACAACCATGCCAAGCCATTTTCCATTCATGATTTTTCTCTTCATGGTTCGTCCACCTCCTCTCTACCTGATGCCGTATCCGCGACACCCTAACAGGCCGTTGAAAAACTGCTGCGAAACCCGCCTGCGGCGTTGCG
>JALSSO010000135.1 GCA_026984215.1 Gammaproteobacteria bacterium
CCAAGCCATTTTCCATTCATGATTTTTCTCTTCATGGTTCGTCCACCTCCTCTCTACCTGATGCCGTATCCGCGACACCCTAACAGGCCGTTGAAAAACTGCTGCGAAACCCGCCTGCGGCGTTGCGCGCTGCTCGCTCCCTCGCCTATCTCTTTGATATGACTCGGTCGCTGCGCTGCGCGCGCCTTGCATCCGGGCTTCTCGCGACGTTTTTCAACACCCTGCTAAGGGGTACGCGCACAACGAACTTTCCTTGCCGGAGAACGACCACTGCAACCGGCGTACCTACGGTCTGTACGACCGCCGCCTACTTTCCTTGGGCCGGAAGGCACACGCCATAATCTACATCAAGTCGGCGGCACGATTCCCGTGTGACCCTCGGCGGTCCCCTCCCTCTGGACCTGCGAGGAGCTTCACGTGCCACCTTCGGCGGCCGCCTCGCGGGACCCGGTTGACGAAGGCCGTGATTCCTCGTGGTCCTCCATGGTCCATACGATGGGGTAGCGTTTGGCCAGTTCCTGAAGGTAGCCGGCCATCTTCTCCTGCAGCAACGCACGCTCCACGCGGTCCACCACATCGTCGAACGCCTGTTCCCTGCCGGGGATTCGCTGCGCGATCATGACGAGATGAAAGCCTTTGGGGGTCTCGATGACCTCGCTCACCTCGCCATCCTTGAGCCCCTTGAGGGCAGCCTCGATCTGCGGCATGCCCGAGCCTTCCGGCAGCCATCCCATCTGGCCGGCATTCTTGCGGCCGTAGGGATCGATGCTGTATTCCTTCGCCAGCTTGTAGAAGCTCTCTCCGTTCAGGATGCGCTTGCGCAGCGCCTCGGCCTGCTCGCGCGTCTTGACCACGATCTGCGCGATCTCGCGCTTCTCGGCGATCCTGCCCAATTCGGGGTGGGCCTGGAAGTATTTCACCAATGTCTCGCGGTCGGGGATCCATTCCTTCCGCTTGCGGTCCACCACCATTCGGGCCAGCAGATCGTGCCGGAACTCCTTCATCTGGTCGGCGATGTCCAGACCGGCCTCGAGGCCCGCGCGTGCAAAGACCAGCAGCTCCACCAGGGCATCGAGCTGTGTGTACTCCTCCATCGGCTTTTCGGCGGAACCGAACACCAAATCCCGATAGTAGACCCGGAACTTGTCCCCTTCAGCCAGGACCGTGTCAGGTTTCGGATCCCGCTCCAGACGTTCCGGATACACCTTCACGCCGTAACGCCGTTTGAGCGCCTCGATCCGCTTGGACTTCAATTCCTTGTAGGCGCGCGCGACATAGACCGAACGGGCCGCCTCGATGGCATCGCCGTCCCCCTTGAACCGCTCGCGAATCCGCTCCTCGACCTCCTCGGGGATCCGGGCTTCCTCGCGTAGTTTCTGCTCATACCGCTGCGCCAGCAGTCCGGTGCGGAAGTTCGTCATCTCTCGCTGGAACTGAGGGGTCTGATCCAGGTGCTGAGCGAGCGCCTCCTGGTACAGGAGCTCGAAATCCACCAGCCGCACCAGCATGTCCCCCCGGATCCGCGCCTGTTCGTCGGGATCCATGGCCAGGAGCTGGTCGGCCACCGGCGAGCTCATCAGCGCCTGCTCGAGCTCCACGGCAGTGATCGTCGCATCGCCCACCTTGGCGAGCACCTGCGGGGCGGATACGGCCTGCGAGACCACCGGCCCGCTGAGCGCCAGAATCGCCGTGAAGCCACAGATGCATCCAGCGTTTTTAAGAGTAAAAGACCTCATGAACACGCTCTCCTCGAATCCCGTGCAATGGGGAAATCTCCTTTCAAAAAAAGGGGGGGCCTGAGCCCCCCGCTTTTTCGCCAATGAAGCGCGTCTTGCGCCGTGGCCGGGGCAGCCATCCCTAGCCCGCCCCGGACCACCACCCACAGGCTGCCTACTTGCTCGGCGGAATCTTCCCACCGAGATCCGGCGCCGTGGCGTGCATCCAGGCCACAGCGGCGTCGTAGTCGCCGGAGATGGGCTTGCCCTTGTAGGTCTTGCCCTTGGCGATCAGCGGCACGCCCGCCTTGTCGGTCTGATGGCAGGCGGCGCACTTGAGCGGCCCGTGGGTCCCGTCCGGATTGTACTGCGGTGCCTGCTCATAGGTCGTCACGTCCACGTCCGGCGTCACCGGATACAGACCGTGGATGGACTCGTGGCAGGCCTGACACGCGAGCCCCGAATGGCCCTTGGAATAGCGCATCAGGCTGTACTTGCCGGGCTGGTTGATCGGGTAGGCGACACCGCCCTGCCCCTCCACGAACGGGGCCGCGTGGCAGTCCGCGCAGTGAGGCGCACCCGGCGAGAGCCAGTAGTCACGGCCGTGGGTGGCGGCCTCGTAAGGCACCGCCGCGGCCCCGGTGGCGCCCGCCGGCAGCTTCAGGGATGCCGGATCCACGGCCGGATTGGCCGAGAGAATGGTGACATTGATGTCGCCGTCCTCGTCCTTGTGCACCAGCGGACCGTTGCCCTTCAGCGCGATCACGGCGATATCCGGGACCAGACGTTTCTTGGCCCAGGTGAGAAGGATGCCGGACTTGCCCTCGGTGTCATGCCCGTTCTTGTCGAGCACCACCTTCGGGTCCATGTACTTGTCCTCCAGCTCCTTCATGCTCACGCCGATGGCCTTGGCGATCTCCTCCAGCGACTTGTTGCGCAGGGTCTCGCCCGTCTGCAGGAAGGCGTTCTGCAGGTTGTCGCGCTGATACAGCTCGCGGGAGAGCTGATTGTGGCAGTTGGTGCACCACAGCCCCTTGCCTCCGTTGCGCAGGTTGGACACGTTGGCCTGCAGCCATTTGCCGATGGCATTCAGGTACACCGGCGTGTCGATGTCCTGCGTGAGATTGGGGTTGGAGTGCACGTCACGCCCCACGTAGCAGCCGCCCTTGGCGTCGCGGTTGTCCGCGTTGGCGTAGGCGTTCTTGCCGTCCTTGGTGATCGGATAGCCGTCCAGACTGCGGTCCAGCCGGTGGGCCGGATGACACCCCTGACAGGCCCCCGTGCGCCCCTGCGAATCGGCCAGCGGACGATTCTTCTGGTGCGCGTGGTGGATGGCCTGGGTCAGCGGTGGGATCGGCGTATCGCCGGGGATCTTCTTGCCCGTGGTGACCTCCAGCACGCCCCGCGACTTGAGCACCGCGATCACGTTGTCGGCGTGGCACTTCTGGCAGAGCACCGGGTCTCGCCCGATCCGGTTGGCCGTCGCCCGGCTGTTGGGATCGTAGTTCTTGAGGAAGTCGGTGCCGTGCTTGGCGTCGTGGATCTGCAGCACCGAGATGGAAGTGGCCTTCAGGTTGGCCATCCAGTCGCTGGCGCCCAACGCCTTCCAGAACGCCTTTTCCTGCTTGTACAGCGTGTACTTCTTGCCGTTGGCGTTCTCGTTGGAATGGCAGTTGAAGCAGTTGGGCACGTCGATGGGATTGTCGCCATAGAACTTGATCGGCTTGCCCGTATGGCTGTCGAGCACGGGCTCGCCGGTCTCCGCGTCCACGAGGGCGACCCAGGCCTTCTGATAAGGCTGGATGTCCGTCTCCACCAGCTGCAGCGGATTCTTGCGCACGTCGCTGTCCAGGAACGGCGTCAGCGGCAGACCCAGCGCGTCCCAGATGCCCGGGTTGGTCAGGACGATGGGCACGTTGTCCAACACGGGCGATTTGGTGTAGACGATGGTGCCTTTCTCCCCGGTGTAATGCAGATGCCCACCCTTCATGGGGCTCGGCACCGCCGCTCCGGCCGGCCCATTGTCCACCGGCACGGGGATGTCCAGACCCACCACCTTCTTCTCGCTGTCCTTGCTGGTGTTCTTGGGGTTGCTGCCCTTCAGGTCCTTGTAGACGTACAGGTGCGTCCAGTAGGCGTTGGCCACGTTTTCGTTCTTGCCGTATTTGCCGTCCCCGTTGACGTCGTACGGCACGTTCCAATAGGCCAGCTTGGTGCCTTCGGAGTAGGTGTTGTCCACATGCCCATAGGCGAGCTTGAAGCGCTTGTCGCCGTCCACCAGGACGGAGGGATCCTTGGGATCGGCGCCGAGCAGCTTCGGCTTGTCGTTGGGCCCCCGGGCCGTCTTGACGACCTGACTCTGGATCGAGTTGTAGGGGGGCAAGACACAGCAATACGTGAAATCGAACCCGGTGCAGTGCATGCCGAGCTCATAGTTGATGGTGATGTTGTAGTCGTTCTTGGGCTTGGTGGGATCCACGGCCGCAGCCTTGCCCTCCGGCTGGGTTCCTCCCCCGGCGGGCGTGGTATTGCAAGCTGTCAGGCCAGCCACCACGGCCGCGATCGACAGCGCCAGTTTCGTTCTCATGTGGGTCATCTCCCTGGGAACCGAACTTCTTGTTGTGTACCCCGGCACGGGTGCAGCGGGACCGCGCGAGACACGGCTCATCATCACCTCAGAACCGCCGCCCCAGCTCCTGCGGGCACCTACCCCAGCCACGGGCGAACCACAAACCGCAGCCTGGCGCATAGGGTATACGCGTCGATTGCGATTTGTCACCCCTTGCGCGGGAACTTTTCGCAGCCGTATCAGTCATTCAAAGTTTTTCGCCAGCACCGACCTGCCCAGGCGAAGCGCGGTATGGAAGGCACCGTGTGCGGTCAGCGAACGACCTCATTCCCGCTTCGGTTCGGGGACCTGCAGCAGCGGGGCGACATAGGTAGCGAAGGCTTCCCGGTCGAAGATTCCCTGGCGCATGAAGACCAGATGCCCGTCGCGACCGATCACCACGGTGAACGGCAATACGCCGGCCCGGTCACCCCATCGGCGCAGCAGCTCGGCCCCGCGGGTCTGACCGACCACCAGCACCGGATAGTTGATGCCGATGGAACGGGCGTAGTTGCGCAACTTGCGCGCCTCGTCGATGCCCACGCTGACCACCTGCAGGCCCTGCGGTCCGTAGCGTTCCTGGAACCGGATCAGTTCCGGAATCTCGAGCCGGCACGGCCCGCACCAGGTCGCCCAGAAATTGAGCAGGATCACCCGTCCCGCCCAGTCGTGGAGATTGCGCTCCCGGCCCTCGATATCCGTCAGCGTCAGCGGGGGCATTTCCCAGGCGTTGTCCACCGCGCGGGCCTGCAACACCCCCGGCCAGGCGAGCACCAGACCGAGCACCACCAGCCAACGGGTGCCGGCCGGGCGCGAGGCGTGTCCCACTCCTTTCATGGGAAGAACACCCGCACGCCCAGCGAAAAGAGCAGCGAATCGACCTTGCCCCCCTGCTGGATCCGCGGCTCCTGGAAGCGTCCCTCCACACCCACGTCCGGATGCAGCGAGAGGTATTTGGCCTCCGCCTCCAGAGCGATGTTCGGCGCGATCATCCAGTCCAGGCCACCCCCCGCGGCCCAGGCCAACGTCCAGTTCTGTCCCGCCGGCATCTTGGTGAGATGTCCCTCGGGGGTGGAGTCGTTGGGCTCGGTGAATCCGGCGCCCAGCCCCACCACCGCGTAGGGGATCAGCCGGTCGTCCCACAGGGGATAGCGGGCGCGAAGCTGACCCAGAAACGCCCAGACACTGTACTCGTTCACCTTGAAACCGCCGTCCCGGGCGTTGACCTCGAACTCGTAATAGTCCACGGCGAACTCCGCGCCCAGATAGCGATTCCAGTCGAGCCCGAGCGAGCCGCTGGTGAGCTGCTGCTTCTCGTTGTCGGAGGCGAGGAATCCCGGCGTGAACTCACGGCTCGATTGCAACCACCAGGCGCCGACGCGCAAGGCGAGATAACCGCGCTTGTCGTCCTCGCCGGCCGTGCGCCAATGGACCCCCTGAAACTGGTCCGCGGCCCCGGCCCGCGGGAAATACATCCGCAACCCCGCCGAGAAGACGATATTGTCCAGATCCAGGTTCTGCTCGGGCCCCGGCTCGCCCACACCGGGCACCGGAGGCAAGGGATCCGGAATGTCCTGCGGCGGCTTGCGTCCCCGTTTGGTCTGGGTAACGGTGGAAAAGAAGATGTATTTGGCCTCCAGATCCAGGGAGAGGTTGGGCGCCAGGTAATATTCGAAGCCTGCGCCCAGGGTACCGGCCAGGTCGTTCTCCCGCCCGGTGGGCACGATGGCATCGGGGCGGTTGACGGCCTCGGCCGTCCCGTCGCTGAACTCGCTCACGCCCCAACCCAGCCCACCCACCAGGTAGGGCACCATGCGTCCGTCGGCCAGCGGGTAACGCAGCCGGATCTGCGGCACGATGGTATAGACGGTCTGTTCGCCGATCTTGCCGAAACCCTCGCCGGTGATGTCGCCCTCGAGGTAGTTGAGCGCGAGCTCCAGTCCCAGGTATCGGCTCAGATCCAGACCCACCACCGCGTTGTAGGCGTCATTGCCCCGGTTGGAGGCGACTTTGAGATCGCGGCTGATCCGGCTGGTGGCGTAAAGCGACTGACCGTAACGCAGGCCCACGTAGCCCCGCAGATCATCCGTGTCGAGCAACCAGCCACCGGAACCGAACGGGGCCGCATGGACCGCACCCTGCCATCCGCCGAGCACGAGCAACCCGACCCCGGCCCAAAACCCACGTCTTTGTCGTCCCGGCATGCATCACCCCGCAGAAAAAATGGGAATGGTAGCCCAAAGGCCGAGCCCGGGAAAATCCGAGCCCACGGATACCGCCCACCCGGTCCCGGCCTCTGGAGAGCAGGCGACCCGCGGGCCGTGCCGATGGGTGTGGTAGGATTCCGCCGTTTTGCCACACCGGCCGGGTGGCGCATCCATGCCTACCGCCAGCGGGTCGGGTTCCGAAACACAGCCGAAGGGGAGTGCTAGGGTGGCCGATGACACGAGCATCGTCGACGAAGCGTCCCGGCAGGCGACCGCTCAAGGACGGAGCCTGCGACCCTGGATCACGGCGGGCGTCTTCTTGCTGATGGCCTTCTATCTGTTCCAGGCGGTGCCCACCGTTCAGATCGCCTGGGTCTGCAGTTTTCTGCTGCTCACCATCTACCTGTTCGCCTTCGAGATCGTGGAGGTGGACGTGGCGGCAGTGACGGTGATGGTCCTGCTCGGTCTGACCACGCTGTTCGCCCCGGTCATGGGCCTGGAGGCCGGCCTGGTGCCCGCCACACGGCTGTTCGACGGCTTCGCCAGCAACGCCGTGATCTCCATCATTGCGGTCATGATCATCGGCGCCGGCCTGGACAAGACCGGCATCATGAGCCGCGTGGCGGCCTGGATCCTCAGGATCGGCGGGACCACCGAGACCCGCATCATCCCCATCATCTCGGGCACCGTCGCCATCATTTCCTCGTTCATGCAGAACGTGGGAGCGGCGGCGCTGTTCCTGCCGGTGGTGAGCCGCATCTCGGCCCGTTCCGGGATCCCCCTGTCGCGCCTGCTCATGCCGATGGGCTTCTGCGCCATCCTGGGGGGCACCGTGACCATGGTGGGATCGAGTCCCCTGATCCTCCTGAACGACCTGATCCTCACCTCCAACCAGGCCCTGCCCCCGGACCAGGAGGTCCACACCTGGGGCCTGTTCTCGGTCACGCCGGTGGGCTTGGCCTTGGTGGCCGCCGGGATCATCTATTTCATCCTGGCGGGCCGTTTGGTGCTCCCGGCGCAGAAGGGCGAGGGCGCTACGGCGGCCAATACCATGGCGTATTTCCGCAAGGTCTACGGCATCGACTACGCGTTGTATGAAGTGGTCGTGCCCCCGGACAGCCCGCTGGTGGGGAAAAAACTCGACGACATCGAAAAGCAACACCGGATCCGTGTCATCGCCGCCCTGCGCGGCACCGACGATCTGCGCATCGGCCCGGGAGGGCTGGCCCGCGACGTGGGCATCGAGCCGAACACGGTCCTGGGCATCCTGGCCTCGCCCGAGCATGTCCAGCGCTTCGTCGAGGCCTATGGTCTGATCCTGCGCGACGATCTGGAGACCTTCACCGAGCAGCTCGCGCCGACCAAGGCGGGGATCGCAGAGGTGGTGATCCCTCCGGGCTCGCAGCTCATCGGCAAGAGCGCCCGCGACGTGTGGATGCGCAAGACCTATGGGATCGCCATGGTGGCGCTGCACCGTCAGGGGAAGACCTACCGCGAGGGAGACGGCATCCGCGATATGAAACTCCAGGCCGGCGACACCCTGGTGGTGCACACCACCTGGGATGCCCTGGCCCGGCTGGAGCACGACCCCAATTTCGTGGTGGTCACCACCGAGTATCCCCACGAGGAGTTGCGGCCCCACAAGGTACGTTGGGCGCTGGCGGCTTTCCTGGTCGCCTTGTCCCTGGTCCTGTTCACCGACATCCGTCTCTCGGTGGCCCTGCTCACCGGCGCCATGGGCATGGTCCTATCCGGCGTCCTGCGCATGGAGGAGGCCTACCGCGCGGTGAGCTGGAAGACGGTGTTCCTGCTCGCCAGCCTCATCCCCCTGGGCCTGGCGGTGGAGACCTCGGGCACGGCGGCCTGGATCGCCGAACAGACCCTTTCGGTGCTGGGCGACGTGCCGGCCTGGGTACTGCAACTGGCGATCGCCGTGCTGGCCACCTTCTTCACCCTAGTCATGTCCAACGTGGGCGCCACCGTGCTGCTGGTGCCCCTGGCCATCAACATCGCCATCCGCGCCGGGGCGGATCCGGCCGTGTTCGCGCTGACGGTGGCCATCGCCACGTCCAATTCCTTCCTGATCCCCACGCACCAGGTCAACGCGCTGATCATGGGCCCCGGCGGCTACCGGGTCCCGGACTTCATGCGCGCCGGCGGCATCATGACCGGGCTGTTCCTTGCGGTCATGTTGGTGATGATGAATCTGGTGTATTGAGGAGCCTCCCATGCCCCAATCACGCAACCTCCTGTTCCAGGGAATCCTGTTCATGTTCCTTGCACCGGTGGCGGGACCCGCCTTTTCCGCAGAACAGGGCGCCGAGCTGCTCGATCTCACTCACCACCCCGTAGGCTATGCGGCACTGGCCGTGTTCGCGATCGCCTACCTGGCGGTCATGGCCGAGGAATTCACGCATCTGCGCAAGTCCAAACCGGTGATCCTGGCCGCGGGCGTCATCTGGGCCTTGATCGCCTATGTGTACGTGGCCCATGGGATGCCCCACCCGGCCGAGGAGGCCCTGCGCCACAATTTGGAGGAATACGCCGAGCTCATGCTCTTCCTCCTGGTGGCGATGACCTACATCAACGCCATGGACGAACGGGGTGTGTTCGACGCCCTGCGCGCGTGGCTGCTACGCAAGGGCTTCGGGTTCCGCGCGCTATTCTGGATGACCGGATGGCTGTCGTTCTTCATCTCCCCGGTGGCCGACAATCTGACCACCGCGCTGCTCATGTGCGCGGTGGTGCTGGCCGTGGGCAAGGACAGCCCGCGCTTCGTGGCCCTGGCCTGCATCAACATCGTGGTGGCGGCCAACGCGGGCGGGGCGTTCAGCCCGTTCGGCGACATCACCACCCTGATGGTGTGGCAGGCGGGCATGGTGGACTTCTGGACCTTCTTCGCCTTGTTCGTCCCCTCGGTGGTCAACTTCGTCGTGCCGGCGCTCGTGATGCATTTCGCGGTCCCGGCCTCGGCCCCCGGCGCAGTGCGGGAAGACGCGGCGATGTTGCCGGGGGCAAGACGGATCATCGCCCTGTTCGTGCTGACCATCGCCACCGCGGTCTCCTTCCACAACTTCCTCCATCTGCCGCCGGTGGCCGGAATGCTCACGGGACTGGCCTATCTGCAGTTCTTCGGGTATTACCTGAAGATGCAGGCACACCGTACCCTGCGCGAGAACGCCGACGAGGCGGGCCGAATCGGTGACGTGGTCCCCTTCGACGTGTTCAACCGGATCGCCCGGGCCGAATGGGACACCCTGCTCTTCTTCTACGGCGTGGTGATGTGCGTGGGCGGACTCGGATTCATCGGCTACCTTGCCCATGTCAGCGAAGTGATCTACACCGGCTGGGGCGCGACGCCGGCCAATGTGGCCGTGGGCCTGCTCTCGGCCATCGTGGACAACATCCCGATCATGTTCGCCGTGCTCAAGATGAATCCCGACATGTCCCTGGGTCAGTGGCTGCTGGTCACGCTCACCGCCGGCGTGGGCGGGTCCCTGTTGTCCATCGGCTCGGCGGCCGGCGTGGCGCTGATGGGTCAGGCCCGCGGCATGTACACCTTTTTCTCCCACCTCAAGTGGACACCGGCCATCGCACTGGGCTACGCCGCCAGCATCGCGGCGCACATGTGGATCAACCAGGGTTATTTTCAGTGATTTCCCCGGGACTCGCGGCGCACGGAAGGCCCCTCGGCGATCGGCGCGGCCCCGGTCCGGCCGCACGGCGCACCCAGCGCGCCGGGAAACGCCGGTCCCATCTCCGCCCGCTGGCCCTGCTCGGGTTGCTGTTGCTCGCCGCCGCGCCCGCATTCGGTAAAGCACCGCCCCCCGGACGGCAGACGCTGGCGCCCATGCTGGAGCGGGTGCTGCCTGCCGTGGTGAACATCGTCACGCGAACCCAGATCCGCGTCCAGCGCCACCCCCTCCTGGACGATCCCTTTTTCCGGCGCTTCTTCGACCTGCCCGAACCCGAGCGAGAGAAAATGGGCGTGGGCTCGGGTGTGATCGTGGACGCAAGCCACGGCTATATCGTCACCAACCACCATGTCATCGACGGCGCGGATGTCATCACGGTCACGCTGCGCGATCGCAGGCGCTTCCAGGCCCGCGTCGTGGGCACCGATCCCGAGGCCGACGTCGCCGTGCTCCAGATCGACGCCAAGGACCTGCACGCCATCCCGCTGGGTGACTCGGACACCCTGCGAGTCGGTGATTTCGTGGTCGCCATCGGCAGCCCCTTCGGGCTGGGACAGACGGTCACCTACGGGATCGTGAGCGCGCTGGGGCGCTCCGGTCTAGGGATCGAGGGCTACGAAAACTTCATTCAGACCGATGCCTCCATCAACCCGGGCAATTCCGGCGGCCCCCTGCTGACCACCGACGGCATGCTGGTGGGGATCAACGCCGCCATCGTGGGGCCTTCGGGCGGCAACATCGGCATCGGCTTCGCCATCCCCAGCAACATGGTCCGGGCGATCATGCAGCAACTGGTACGCCACGGCGAGGTGCGGCGCGGCTATCTGGGCGTCGTCATCCAGGATCTGACCCCCGAACTGGCCCAGGCCTTCGGTCTGGACCGGCGCGAGGGCGCCGTCATCGCCCGGGTGTTCCCCGACTCGCCCGCGCAGAAGGCCGGCGTGCGCCCCGGCGACGTCGTGGTGCGCGCCGACGGACACCCGATCCGCGACGGCGCGGCCCTGCGCAACGCCATCGGTCTGGTTCGCGCCGGCGAGTCCATGCGCCTGGAGATCCTGCGCGACGGCAAACGCAAGATCCTCCGCGTGCGCGTGGGTGACCCGGAGCAGACCCGCGCCGCCGGAGGCACGTTCAGCCGCAAACTGGCCGGTGCGCTGCTGGGCCCGATCCCCGGGGGCCACCCCCTGCACGGCCGTCTGGAGGGTGTGGCCGTACTCGAGGTGGAGCGCGGATCCGCCGCCTGGCAAGCGGGCCTGCGGCCCGGTGACGTGATCCTCTCGGTCAATCGAATCCGCGTGACCCGCGTCCCGGAGCTGCGCAAGGCCATCGGCTCGCCCGAGGAGGCGCTGCTTCTCTATCTGTTGAGGGGCGACGAGGCCTTCTACGTGGTCATCGAGTGAACCGTCCCGCGCCTGCTTGTAACCCGGAGCGGAGCACCCTACATTCCCATTCATTCCCCGTCGCAAAGGGGACCTTGTCCCGCACGAGGGCGCCTGCATGGAAAAGAAGACGCAGTGGAACCTCGCCTACCTCATCTTCGCGATTCTGTCCATCTTGCTGCTGGAAAGCCTGTGGGTGCAATCTCGCCAGACCGAGACAGTGCCCTACAGCGAGTTCGTCAAATACCTCGAGGACGGCAGCTTCGAGGAGGTCGTCGTCAGCGACCGCTACGTGACCGGCCGGCTCAAGACCCCCGAGCCGGGCGGCAAGCGCTTCGTGGTGGCCCCCCGGGTGGAGCCGGACGTCGCCAAGGAGCTGGAACGCTACGGGGTGAAATTCACCCGCGTCTACGAGAACACCTTCCTCAAGGAGGTCTTCTCCTGGGTCTTCCTGGCCCTGGTCTTTTTCGGGGTGTGGTTCTTCCTGTTCCGCAGCTTCGCCGAGAAACAGGGCATGGGCGGGTTCATGAGCATCGGCAAAAGCCGCGCCAAGGTCTACGTGGAGCAGAAAACCGGCGTCACCTTCGACGACGTGGCCGGCGTGGAGGAAGCCAAGGAAGAACTCAGGGAAGTGGTCGAGTTCCTCAAAAACCCCAAGGAGTACGGCCGGCTGGGGGCCCGGATTCCCAAGGGCGTGTTGCTCGTGGGCCCGCCCGGCACCGGCAAGACCCTGCTGGCCCGCGCGGTCGCCGGCGAGGCGGACGTGCCCTTCTTCTCCATCTCGGGTTCCGAGTTCGTGGAAATGTTCGTGGGCGTCGGGGCCGCGCGCGTCCGTGACCTGTTCGAACAGGCGCGCAAGGCCGCCCCGGCGATCATCTTTATCGACGAGCTGGACGCCCTGGGCCGGGCGCGCGGTCTCAACCCGGTGGGCGGCCACGACGAACGCGAGCAGACGCTCAACCAGTTCCTCGTGGAACTGGACGGCTTCGACCCCAGCGAGGGCATCGTGGTCCTGGCGGCCACCAACCGGCCTGAAATCCTGGATCCCGCCCTCCTGCGCGCCGGTCGCTTCGACCGCCAGGTGCTGGTGGACCGTCCCGACAAGAACGGCCGCGTCCAGATCCTCCGGGTCCACCTCAAGAAAATCAAGACCGCCCCCGACGTGGACCCCGAGCAGATCGCCGAGTTGACCACCGGGTTCTCCGGAGCCGATCTGGCCAATCTGGTCAACGAGGCGGCGCTGCTGGCCACCCGCCGGCATGCCGACGCCGTGACCATGGAGGACTTCACGCGGGCCGTGGAGCGCATCGTCGCGGGGCTGGAGAAGAAAAACCGCGTGCTCAATCCCAAGGAACGCGAGGTGGTCGCCTTCCACGAGATGGGTCATGCGCTCACCGCCCTGTCCCTGCCCGGCACCGATCCGGTCCACAAGGTGTCCATCATCCCGCGCGGCATCGGAGCGCTCGGCTATACCATCCAGCGGCCCACGGAGGACCGTTACCTCATGACCCGAGAGGAGTTGGAAAACAAGATCGCCGTGCTGCTGGGCGGCCGGGCGGCCGAAAAGCTCGTCTTCGGGCACCTGTCCACCGGCGCCGCCGACGACCTGGCCAAGGCCACCGACATCGCCCGGGACATGGTCACCCGCTACGGGATGGAGGAGTCGCTGGGCCATGTGGTCCTGGAGGAGAACCGCCCGAGCTTTTTGGAGACCCCGGCCGGCTACACGCCCGGCCCACGACGGTTCAGCGAGAAGACCGCCGAGGCCGTCGACGAGGCGGTGCGGGGCATCATCGAGCGTCTCTTCCAGCGCACCACCTGCGTGCTCGATGCCAACCGGGGAGTCCTCGAGCGCAGCGCCCGGGAACTGCTCCGGCGCGAAACGCTGGAAGAGGAGGAGATCCGTAACCTCACGGCCGACCTCAAACGGCTCGACGCGCTGCGCGAGCGCTGCGCGCCACGGGCGAACGCATGACTCCGGACCCGCCGCCTCGGCGCTTTCGGAACCGGCGATTCCACCGGCAGCGGTGCATGACCGGCGCGCATGCGCCGCACCGGTTCACAGGGCGACCAGCTCTCCCTCGTACATGACGGGACCCTTCGGTCCCCCGCCACGCAAGGGACGTTCGGGCGGCTCCAGGCTCACGGCGAAACCTTGGGCCTTTCCCAGCGCATCCCAGGATTCCTGGTCCAGCGGGATGACCTTCTCGCGACGGTCGAGCACCCCCATGGGCACCGGCTTGGTGCCTTTCATCAGGCACCACAGGACCATCACGCGATCCTTCGGCATGCGCACCTCCTTGCGCAGGTTCACGGCGATCCGCATGGGATTGCGCATCCCGGCCACCACCGCCATGGGTTCTTGCGCCTCGTTTTTGAGCACCACGACGTACTCGGGGGCCTCCTGCACGACCGACTCGATCCGGTGGGTGCTGTACCACGTGACGGCCAACGCCAGCAGCACGGAAACGGCGGTGGCCATGCGCCAGGCCACCAGCTTCTGCCACCATCGTGTGCGCGCGGCGCGCTCGGCCAGCGCACGCTCGGCGCGCACTTCCGCTTCGATGCCGTGCCACACCCGCGCCGGCGGGGTCACTTCGGCCACCGCCCTCGCCAAGGGAGCCAACCGTCGGGCCCAGGCATCGGCCGCCTCTCGCACATAGGGACGCTCCTGGGCCAGCCGCTCGAAACGGACACGCGCCAACCCGCGCAGCGTTCCCAGCGCGTATTCGGCGGCCAGCCGCTCGATCAGTTCCGGATCCTGGTAACGATCTATTCCAGGCATCGTTTCAACTGCTCCAATCCTCTGCGGATCCAGGCCTTCACGGTCCCGAGCGGACGGCCCAGCCGCTCGGCCAGCTCCGAATGGGTATAGCCCTGGTAATACGCCATGAGGATGCTGCGCCGTTGGTCCTCCTTGAGCCGATCCAGGCATTCCCGCAGCAGACGGGCGTCGCTATCGAGTCCGGCGGCCTGCAGCGGATCCGGATCGGCGCTGGCGTACTGGCCCTGCCAGACATCCTCCGAGACCTGTTCAGCCTGATAAGCGCTGGTGCGCATGATGTCGAACGCCCGATTGCGGACGATGCTGACCATCCAGCTCAGCGCCGAACCCCGGGAGGGATCGAAACTGGCAGCGTGGTTCCAGATGCGCAGATAGGCGTCCTGGAGGACCTCTTCGGCGAGATCGCTGCGCCGGATCAGCCGCAGGCAGATACCGTACAGCAGACCCGAGGTATGGACATACAATTCCCGCAATGCGCGCTGGTCGCCTTGGGCGCAGCGCACCAGGCACTCGCTCACCCGCCGCTCGTCGGCCATCCGTCCCCCATTCCGCCTTTGTCTCGAGCCCGATCATAGCAGCTATCCATGTCGGCACACCCTGTTTCCTGTTACGCTGCGCGGACCCTTTTGGACGCACCCGGACCCCGTGCGCACAGCGCGCACGGGCCTGATGGGACACGACTTTTCAGGGTTGCGCGATGAGCTCCGGGTTGCCGATCTGCACGCGGCGCCCGTCGCTGGCCAGGAAACTGACCATTTCACCCAGCATCTCGGCATGCACCGCGGCCGAGATGGGATCCACCTCCAGCGACGCGTTCAGAGGGGTGAGGAAGGAACTGTGGTGCCCGGCCGCATACCGCACCACCGCCCGCAGCGGATCGCCGACACTGGTAGCACCGACCGGGGTCAGGCCCAACGCCTCGATCAGTGGATCGGCGCCGCCGAGTCCTGGCACGGTCCCGGCCATGTTGATCGGCGCACGCCCGCTCCAAACGTTGTTGGGGACGAGCTGGTCAGGGAGGGAGTCCGCGCCGCCGACGATTTCGTACAGCAGCAGGCCATGGCCGGCGGCCGCCATGGGGGCGTAGTTCAAGGGATCTCCGGTATCGGTGGCCGCCTGCGCCACGTAGAGAAAGTCCTCATAGGCTTGCGTGCCTTTCTCCAGCCCCGCGCCCGCCAACGCGGCCGCGATCGCCGGACCGAACGTGGGCGAGCCGTCGAGGAGTTTGGCTATACCTCCGCCGGCCGCCGACAACACACCGGCGCCCACGCGCGGCTCCAGCGCCAGGAAGACCCCGGAGACGATGGCACCCAGGGACTGGGAGGCGACATGGATGCGTCCAGTGTCCACGTCCGGACCACCCCCGTCGTAGTCCAGCGTGCCCAGGGCGTCGACCAGGTAGATCAGGTCCGCCGCCGCCTGACGGAGATTGTCACGGGAGACGAGCAGATTGAACAGATTGATGAAATGGGTGCCGGACGGGTCGATCTCGCCATCGCCCCGGAAGCTGGGATCCGGCGCCTCACCGATCGCCATGTCCACGTCGAACGTGCGCTCCCCCGTCAGCGTCTGGGGATCCCAGGGGACGCGGAACACCGCCGTACCGTTGGTCTCCCGGCCGGTGAGCCCATGCCAGGGCAGGTCGATGGCCACCGTGGCGAAGCCGGCGTTGGCCAACACGTCGGCCACGGTCAGGGCGTCGGTACGGTTGCGGGTGATCCCGTGGACATAGATCACCACGGGCCAGCCGCCGGCGGGCTTGTCCCCCCGGGGGATGGTCACCAGGATCGGCACGTTGATGCGCGCCTGCTCGGCGGGCAGCGGGTTGAACGCCGTGAGATTCCGTTCTCCGGCCACCTCGTTTTCCGCCTGCCAGGGTGTGAGCAAGGCCGCGACATCCTGTGGACCCGAGGCGGGCATCGCATAGCTGGGCAGCCCGAGCAGCAGTCCCGCATAGATGTCGCCTCCCACGAAACCGGGCCGGCCGGTCGCCGGAGTGGGCGCCAGGGGGCCCTGGACCTGGATGGCCGCCCCGGGAAGCGTGGCGGCGCGTTGGGCCACCACGCCCAAGACCGCGCCGATGGACTGGGTGGTGAACGTCCAGCTCAGGATCACGCGCTCGCGCGGCAGGCCGGCCGAGGCCAGCGCCGCCTCCTGGGCGTTGATCAGTTGGCGCAGCGGTTCCAGCGCACGGGCCTGCTCGTCGGTCAACAGGCCCTGCATCCGATTGTTGCCCTGGGCGTCCACGAAGGGAGTGGTCTGCTTGAGTAGGGTGTAGGCACTGCTCGCCACCATCCGCCCGCCGTTCTCCGCGCGGATGTCATCGGTGAGCGCCACCAGATAGGTGGTCCCCGCCCGCAGAGGCCGCGTGGGCACGATCTGCAGCGTGGCGCCGGGCGGCACGCCCGGCTCGGAGGGCAGCGCCGGGGATACGCGCGCGAGCAATTCATCGGGGCCGAGGGCGCGACGCACGCCGGTGACGACCCGGCCCCGAGGGGTGACCACGGTCTCCGCCTCGTAGACCCGCACGGTGTCCCCCACGGCCAGGGAATCGGCCGACAGGGGCGCGTCGAAGTCCGTGGTCATCGGCGCGACGGTGGAAAAGCCGTCCAGGGCGTTGAGTGCCGCGAGCACCGGATTGCCGTCCGGATTGGGGGCGTTCAGCGTGCCATCCTCGGTGCCCGCGAACAGCAGGTCCGTCGGAAAAGGCAGCGCTGGGGCCTGGGGATCCGGATCGAACAGCGCCCGGCCGCCCGTGGGCAGGACCTTCGTGACATCGGGTTCGTCATCCGCGCAGCCCACCACGAACAGCCCGATGCCAACCCACAACGCGATCGCCAGCACCCGCATGCCTTTCCCTCCCTTCATGCCCCACCCATCGGCTTGCGATCCGCCTTGCCCTCCACCGGGTGGCCCAAGAACCTGGTCCGGCCCTCCGGATCGCTGAGCGCAAGTATCGCAACACGCCCGAGACTGGTTCAACACCCGGACCGAGCGGCGGGCTATACTTCGGCGCCGAGCCGCCATGAAACCCTCCTTGCGCCAGCCCGCCCTTCCTTACCGTGTGTTCGTCTACGGCACGTTACGCCAGGGTGGAACGAACCACCGATTGCTCGCCGGCGCCCGCCATCTGGGCGGGTGGATCACCCCACCGTCCTATACGCTGTACGATCTCGGGAGCTACCCGGGCGCCATGATCGGTGGACGCACCCCTGTCGTGGGCGAGGTCTATGCCGTGGATGCGCGCACCTTGGCCCGGCTCGACCACCTGGAGGACTACCCGCGGCTTTACGACCGCATACCGCTGCAAACCCCGTGGGGCGCAGCTTGGATGTACGTGCTGCGCCACCGGCCGCGCCGCGCGCGGCCGCTGCCCAGCGGAGACTGGATGGCATCGACATGAAGACACTCGCCGTGATCCCGGCCCGCTACGACTCTCAGCGCTTCCCCGGCAAGGTGCTCGCCGAACTGGCCGGCAAGCCGGTGATCCAGCACGTGTGGGAGCGCGCCCGCCAGGCCGCGCGCGTGGACGAGGTAGTGATCGCCACCGACTCCAGGCGGGTGGCGCAGGCGGCCGAATCCTTCGGCGCGCCGGTGTTCCTGTCGCGCGCCGCCCATGCCTGCGGCACGGACCGAGTGGCGGAAGTGGCGCGCGCCCTGGGCTGCGATCTGGCCATCAACATCCAGACCGACGAGCCCATGATGGAACCCCTGCTCATCGACGCCCTGGTGGACCTGTTCGACGCGCCGCAGATCCAGTTCGCCAGTGCCGTGGCGCCCATCCACTCGATGGCCGATTTCCTCGACCCCAACGTAGTGAAGGTGGTCTGTGACGACGAGGGCAATGCCCTATACTTCTCCCGGGCGCCCATCCCCTGGGATCGCGCCAACCCCCCGCGTCCCGATGCGCCGCTACCCGAGGGCCTGCCCGCCCTCAAGCATATCGGCATCTACCTGTACCGCAACGACGCGCTGCAGCGGCTGACCGCCCTGCCCCGATCCGCGTTGGAGATCACCGAGAGTCTGGAGCAGCTGCGGGTACTGCAGCACGGCTGGAAGATGCGCATCCTGGAATGGGATTATCATGGCATCGGCCTGGACACCGAGGCCGACTTGGCACGATTGCGCGCGGCCCTGGAATGAGGCCAGCCCCGGCGCAGACGGCCTACGCCGTCGCTCCCAACACCCGGGCCACGGCCGCCTCGCGCACCGGATGGGCGATCCGCGCATGGATCGGAAAGAGCTCCGCCAGGCGCTCCAAATAAGCCCGTTCGGAGGGCTGGTAGAAGACCAGCACACGCGCCTCGGGGGCATAGCGCCGCAGAGCGTGTAGGAACACGTCCAGGTTGCTGAGATTCACCCCGGCGTAGTTGTTTCCGTAGCCATACAGAAACTCTCCCACCACCCAGTCCGGTGGCGTGCGCTTCAAGGCCGCCATGGCCTTGCGCATGGAGGCAAAGCGCTGCTCCCGCAATCCCAACCTCCGGTACAGGGCCGAGAGATCCGGGTGTGTGGGCGAGTCCACCAGGGAATAGAGCAAGGGCCGCCCGGCCATTTCAATCCACGCGGGCCGGCACCAACGCGATCTCGTCGCCCGGCGCCAGCGGGGTGTGGGGCGTGGCGAAGGTCTTGTTCACGGTGACGCGGACCGCCTCCTCGGCCAGCGCCTCCCGCCACGCGCCGCCACGCGCGCGCAACCGGGCCAACAGCTCCGCCACGGTCCGCGGGGGTGGCCCGCCCTCCAGCGTCTCCACCTCGCGTCCCAGCCGCTCGGCCAGGGTGGCGAAATACAGAATCCGCAGCGCCCCCGCCGCACCGGAACGGCATTTCCCGCCTGCGCCGACGGCCGCCTCGTAGAGCGGGCGGTTGCGATCGAAATCGCGGCCGAGTTCATAAAGCGTCTGCCAGGAGAAAATCCCCTGATGGTGCCCATCGTCGAATTCGATCCGCACCGCATAACTCCCCACCGGGTGTAGGGCACGGATGTTGACCTCGGGATCCACGCGCACGGCCTCTCCCCGCTCGCGGGCGGCTTTCACATCGGCCGAGGGCACGAATGCGCGTAGGTAGGCGCAGGGCAGCTCGAAGTGCGCCCCGTCGTCGAAGGCCACCTCCAGGACACGCCGCTGCGTGTGCAGGCGGAGCTCGGTGGGCGTCGGTGGGGTGTCTTTGCGCATGGGGTTGCCTGTCCGGAGACGATGGGGTCAGTATACGCGACAGGCCTCACCGTCCTCCCCCGCACACGGGACAGGCAGGATCTTTCGGCAGCCGGACCACGTGCCACACGGGGGCCAATGCGTCATAGAGCAGCACCCGCCCGCACAGCCCCTCGCTGGTGCCGAGAATTCGGTGGATCACCTCCACCGCCTGAATGCTCCCGATCACGCCCACCACGGGCGCCATCACCCCTTCGGCCGCGCAGGTGGCCGCCTCCACCCCTTCGTCCCGGTACAGGCATTGATAGCACGGACTGTCCGCGCGACGCGGATCGAAGGTCGCCACCTGCCCCTCCCAGCGGATCGCCGCCCCCGAGACCAGCGGCGTGCCGGCCGTGAAGGCCGCCCGGTTGAGCTCGAAACGGGTGGGAAAGTTGTCCGTACAGTCCACCACCACGTCCGCCGCCTGGACCTGGGTCTCCAGCTCCTGCCCCTCGAGCACGTAATCCAAGGCGTCCACGCGCAACCGTGGGTCGATACCCCGCAGTGTGCGACGCGCCGAGTGCGCTTTGAGTTCGCCCAGATCCGCGGTTCGATGCACGATCTGACGCTGCAGATTGGTCACGTCCACGCGGTCGAAATCGCTGAGCACGAGATGCCCGACGCCGGCGGCGGCCAGGTACATCGCCACGGGCGAGCCCAATCCGCCGAGGCCGACGATGAGTACGCGTGAGTCGAGCAGCCTGCGCTGGCCTGCTTCGCCCACCTGCGGGAGACGGAACTGGCGGCTGTAGCGTTCGAGCCGGGGTTCGGTTTCCGTCATGCCACTCTCTGATGCCGTGATGGGTACGATACAAACAAGGGCACACCCCGAGGGATCCGCTCGGTGGGACCGCGCCTCGGGCGGTATATACTGGCATTCATCGCAAGCCGACTCCTTACGCCCATGGTCGATCTGGACAGACTGCTCGCCCTGCCTGGCGCCATCGCCGCCGGAGAATTCGGCGTCGGCGGCTCGCTCATCCAGTATAAAGGTGCACTCAGTCCCGAACAGGCACGCGCCTTTGCGCAACAATGTGCCGCGGACACCCTGATGGGGCGCTCCCAGGCCCAGATGATCGCCGAGCTCACCGGCCTCGAACTGCGCCCCTTCCGAGGGTGGGCCATGATGGCCGGAGAGTACACCCTCTGCGTGATGGGCGAGATCGGCGTCATCCTGCGCAGCGGGGAGGCCAAGCTCGACGAGGTCTTCTCCGTCCTGGAGGCCGAGGCGCTGATTCCGGAATGAGTCTCGGTGGCGCGCGCACGTCACCCCGCCGCCGGGGTTCCGCCTCGCGGGATCCCGGCCCCGTCTTACGGACGTCGTAGAAAGCAAATCACGGTTTGCCTATCCATGAACCCGGAGCAGCTAGGAAACGATGTGGACGCGCGGCTGATTTTCGTCGGAGGCTCGCCACGCTCCGGAACGACGCTCGTGCAGAACATGCTGGATTGCCACCCGGACGTGCTGGGCGGCCCGGAATTCCTGCATCTTCCGGACATCGTCTCACTCGGGAAGAAGCTTCATGCCTCCATCGACCGCCAATGGATCGACCTGTTCTGCTCGCACGAGGAAGTGGACGAAAAACTGAGGCGGCTTTGCCTGGATTTCCTTCTTCCCCTGGCTGACCGGATGCAGGCCCGCCGGCTGAGCGAAAAGACGCCGGAGAACGTTCTCGTGTTTCCCGAGCTCGCGAGACTCTTCCCGCATGCCCGTTTTCTGCATGTGGTACGCGATCCTCGCGCCGTGGTGGCCTCGCTGCTGGAAGTCGGCCGACGCGCCCGGCAGAAAGGGCTGAAACCGGCGCCATTCACCGCCGACACGCAAGCGGCGATCCAACGGGTACGCCGATCCGTATCCAAAGGAGCGCAGGCGGCCCGGGAGTTCCCTGATCGCGTGATGACCGTGCGCTATGAGGACGTCGTCCTTCACCCCGAGCGAGAGACCCGCGCCATTTGCGAGTTCCTGGGACTGGAATGGACATCGGCCATGTGCCGGCCCGCCGACAAGCCCCACCTCGGGGAGGCCGCCATTACGGAAAAGTCCAATGAGCTATGGTACGACCGCCAGAGCTACTACCGAAACCCGGAGCCTGCCAACCTGGAGAAGTGGCGCAGCCGGCTCAAGGCCCTGGATCATCTGCGGGTCATCCGTGCATTTCGGGACGACCCGTATCTGCGCGCGCTCGGCTACACGCTCGATCCCGGCGAGATCCCGCCCCTCACCCGACTTTTCTTCCCCGTCTCTCACCTTGCACAACGCGCGTTGCGAAAGGTCAAGCCGCCGGCCTGATCGCGATCCCCCACACGGCACCGGCAAGGCCGTACGTCAAGAAAAAGCGCTCATCCACAGCGCACCCCCTCAAGGCAGCGTTTGGACGCGCATCCATCGGACACACCTCGCACCGTCCGTCCCCTACCCTCCGGTCGCAGATTCGATGGATTTGCCTCACCGCGCGAGCGGAACCACCTTCCCCCCATCGACACCGGGTTTTTCAGCGATCACGTCCCACTCCAGCATGGGAAGAATCAAACCACGGCGAGCCGGATTGACCGGGCATCCCGCGCTCGTGACGTCGAAAGACAGCACGTCCTCATAGCGGTCCCAGCGTGCGCCGACGCCTTCGGCCACCCCCACCGACAACAGGTATCGCCCAGGCTTGAGAAACCCCGGCAGTTTCGTCGTGGACACATAAGTACCGGCCGCACGTTCACGTCCCTTCCACGTCGGATTGTCCGTGTCCCGGGAGACATAGATCACATCGCCCATGGCATCCCTGAGCACATAGAAGACCGAGACGTTCGGCGAAGCACGCGGCACTTCGTAGCGGATGTCCAGACGCAGGCCTTTGCCGTAGGCCACCATGGACGTGGGCTCGCCCGAAGCAGGATCCCGCAGACTGGCTTCGAGGACCCGAATCTCCGTATTTTCCGGCTCCACACCTTCCGGCCTCCATACCGCAAGGCCCGAAGCCCCATCGTTCAGGTAGGCCCGGATCACCTCATCCACCGGGCCTTCCATTTCGACCCTTCCCGACTTCAGCCAGATGGCACGGTCGCACAACTGGCTGATCGCGCCCATGTTGTGGCTGACAAACAACACCGTGCGCCCATGCGCGCCCACGTCTTCCATTTTCTTGAGGCACTTCTGCTGGAAGGCGGCGTCACCGACCGCGAGGACTTCGTCGACGATGAGGATTTCGGGCTCCAGATGTGCCGCCACGGCGAACGCCAGCCGGACCTTCATGCCGCTCGAATATCGCTTCACCGGCGTATCCAGGAATTTTTCCACCGCAGAGAAGGCGGCGATCTCGTCGAACTTGCGGTCGATCTCCGCCTTGCGCATGCCCAGGATGGTTCCATTCAGATAAATGTTCTCCCGACCGGTCAGTTCGGGATGAAACCCGGTGCCCACCTCCAGGAGGCTGGACACCCGGCCCCGTATCACCGCCGTTCCACGCGACGGCGGCGTAATACGGGACAGAATCTTCAGCAGCGTCGATTTGCCCGCCCCATTGGCACCGATGATTCCAATGCGCTCGCCCACGTGCACATCGAAAGACACGTCCTCCAGGGCATGCAATACATTCTGAGGAGAGGATTCCAGGTCCGAAAAATCATACAGAGAGCGATATCGCCGATAGTTCTCTATCGGACTGCGCAGGAAACGGAACAACTCCTTGGCCATGGAGTCCTCCCGTTCCTCACGCAACCCGATTCTGTAATACTTGCATAGACCACGTGTTTGTATTGCCGCATCAGTCATTGGAATACTCCGTTGCACCGGGGCGCGCCCTTATCCACCGACCGCCGCCATGCACCCGTCTCGACTCCACTGGACCTCGAGAGCTCTTCGACGCCCATGTGTTTCGGCCCTGGGACGAGCGCAGCATCGCGAGGCTGCCGGCGCCCGATTGCTGCGGTTCGCCACGATGTCCTTCCCTGGCGCTCAAGGCCCGCCCTAGATGACATCCACGAACACGCGCTCCATCCGTTTGAAATACAAGGCACCACTGACCAACAGGATCACTGCGGTGAACATGCCGGGCGCCACGTACTCCCAAGGAATATCCTGTCCCAGAAGTGTCGCCCTAAACCCCTCGATCACTCCGACGATCGGGTTCAGTGAGTACAGGAACCGATATTTCTCTGGAATGGCCGACGCCGAATACAGAATGGGCGCCGAATAGATCAACAGCTTCAGAACGTATTGAAGCGCAAACTTGACGTCTCGATAACGAATCGCAAGCGATGAAAGCCACAAACCGATGCCCGCCGGCACGATCATCATCAGCAGCAAAAACACCGGCAGGAACACAAGATTCCATCCTGGATTGACCTTGTAGTAGATCATCACGCCGGCAAGCACCACCAGTGAGATCAAGAAATCCACCATCTTGGACAGGACCGGAACGATCGGGAAAATCAGGCGTGGGAAATAGACTTTTCCCAGCAGTGCCTGGCCACCCACCAGACTGGCGCTGGACGTCGTCATGGCCGTGGACATGTAGTTCCACGGAATCACCGCCAACGTGGAAAACAGGAAATAAGGGATCCCATCGGTGGAAACCTTGGCGACTTTCCCGAAAATCACGGTAAAGACGACAATTTGAATCAACGGCGCGAGAATCGCCCAGAAAAAACCGAGAATCGTCTGCGCATACAGGACCTTGATGTCCCGCCACACCAGAAAACCGAACAGATCGCGGTATTCCAGAAGCTCCCGCAGGTCTATCGCCTGCCAGCCGTGCTGTGGCCGGATGACCGTGGTCTGCAGATCGTTTTCCTCCGTCTTCACCGTTGCGATCACCTCTTCGTAAGTCCGGGCTCCAGTGGATCGACCAAGCCACGGCGGATCGTATAGGCGACCAACGAGATCGCTGGGCCGCGGGGTCTTCACATTCCGACCACCTATCGCAGCCCCTACGAACAGCCGCTATGGGCGCTCACCGCCACACACCATGATCCCATACGACGAGTTCCGGGACAGGGAGGTGTCTCCCATTCCTACGAGCTGGGCAGACTGCCATGCCGCGCTCCACTGAACCGCTCCACCCACCTGCCCTGACTGGCGCGTCAAACGACCCCCGGGGAAAGAAAAGGGCTCTCAAGTGCGCATCCTGTGGTCGCAATGGCTGCATTGTGGCGCACTGTTCCTCAGAATCCCACGCGGCGCGAGAGCGGGCCCCGGTGCCTTCGTCGGCGATCCCGGGCCAGGTGGGGAGTGAATTGGCGGAAGGTCAGTAATAGTAGTCGTAACCGTGTCCTTCCGCCGAAGAGCGATTCAGGACCGTCCCCACAATGGGAGTCTGCTCCAGGAGTTCCAAGGCCCTCGACAACTGCTGGCGCTTCGTACGGCCGTCCTGGATCACCAACAGGATGGACTCCAAATGAGGGGCGAATGCCACGGCATCATCGCCCACGAGCACCGGCGGCAAGTCGAAAAGGACGATCCGCGAAGGGTAGCGTTGTTTCAATTCGCGCACGAGATCCAACATTTGCGGCGAGGAAAGGAGCTCGGAAGAAGCCCGTGTCCCGGACCTGCCGGGCAAGACGACGAAACGCTCCACACCCGTATTCACCAGCACATCGGGGAGTTCCGCTTCTCCACGCAAACATTCGATGATCCCGGCGCGCGGCTCGAATCCGAGCTTTTGATGTATGCTCGGACGACGCAGATCCGCGTCCACCAGCAGCACTGTGTGATCGTATTTCTGAGCGATGCTCAGGGCCAGATTGATCGCGGTGAGCGTTTTGCCTTCCTCCGCCAGCGCGCTCGTGATCCCCAACGTGTTCCATTGGTTCTGCCCCAGGCGCTGCATCACCCGCGTGCGCAGCAACTTGTATGCGTCGGTGACGCCCTCGTCGTCCAACGCCGCAATGATCCTCTCGCGCCGCCACGCGTCCCAGTCCGGCTCGTGACGCTGCGTCCGCGTGTAGCGGATCGTCTGCAACGGTGGTTCCTTCCTGGCGATGGAACGGCTCCCACCGCGCCCGGAACGGGCCATGTCCACTGCTCGCGAGATCTTGTCCATATCGTTCACCAATCGGGTTCAGGCCGCCCGGGGCCGTGATTGCGCTCCACGATCCACCTTCGGGCGGGGCCTCTCCCGCTTCTGTTCGGCCTCGATCGCCGGGATGACCGCCAGCGGCGGTGCGCCGGAAATGCCGCGGACTCCTTCGATCCCACGCACCGTATCGTCGAGGTATTCGGCGATTCCCACACTACCGATCCCCGCCATGATCCCCAACATCACACCGAGGATCACGATACCCAGACGATTGGGGCTATCCGGCAGGGCAGGCACATAGGCGTGATTGAGAATCGTGAAGCGCTCGCCCTTGCTTTGCTGTTCGAGTTCTTCCGCGATCCGCGCATCGAGCAGCTTCGCCTTGATCTCCGCGTACTTTTTCTTGGCATTGTCGTAATCGCGGGCAAGAATCTTGTAGTCACGTTCCACCAAGGGCGTTTCGAACAGACGCCGCTCGTATTCATCGCGCTGTTGAAGCAGCTCCCGAAGCTTGTTGCGCTCGGCCTGCAGCTCGTTCCGGGCCGAAGCGAGCTGCGACTGAAGCGTGACGTATTGGGGATTGTCGGGCGCCGTGGGAGCGGCCTTCTTCCCGGTGGGCACCTGCAGAGTGA
This sequence comes from Gammaproteobacteria bacterium, assembly GCA_026984215.1. Classification (GTDB taxonomy): domain Bacteria; phylum Pseudomonadota; class Gammaproteobacteria; order JAJDOJ01; family JAJDOJ01; genus JALVEU01. The sequence continues at coordinate 26,228 of JALSSO010000135.1, forward strand.
ACTGGCGCAGGCTCCGTTCCACGGAAGCGATGGACCGTTTCAGACGGACGACGTCCGGATGATCCGGCGTGTACTTGGACAGGGCCTGGTCCAGCTTCGAGTGGAGCTCCTGGAGGTCGTTCACGAGCTTCGCGGTTGCCTCGAGCTGATGATTCTCGCCGCTCAGCAGCTGGATCTCCCTGCGAACCCGCTTCACATCCGGGTGCTCCTGTGAGTACCGGGAGGAAAGCTGGAGGTACTCGGTGGTGAGGGCGCTGAGCCGTTCTTCCGGGGAGAGAACCCGCTCACCGCGTTCGTTGACCACCGCCCGATACGGGTCGGTGAGCGACAATTCCATGCTCAACGTCCTGATCTGGTCCTGCAGACTGCGAATACGCTCCTGGGCCCGATCGATCTCTGTCTCCGTGCGCTCGTAAAGGCGCTGGTTCACGCTCATGAGTTCCGGCAGGCTGTCGCGGCGCTCCTGCTTGAATTTGGCCAGCTTGGCCTCGAGTTCAGTGATCTCCGCGTTCAGGTCCTTGGCCTGCTGTTCCAGGAATGCCCTCACCTCGGCCGCCTTACGGGCGCGGTCCGCCTTGTTCTCCTCGAGGAACAAACCCGCGAGGGCCTCCGTGACGTCCCTCGACTTCACCGGATCCGGATACCCGAACGACACCGTGAAAGCAATGGTTGCCAGGCCGATGGACGACTTGTCTGGAGAAGCCGTCTTCACGGAGACCATCTCCACATCTACCGAGTCCTTGAACTCGGACAAGAGCTGCTGGTCATCAACGCCTTTGGCACGCTCTTCAGGATAGAGATCGTATTTCTTTATGAGCCCCAATAGACGGTCACGGGTCATGATCTGCTCGGAAAGACCCTTGATCCGCTCCTGGACATAGCCTTGCACGGTGCTGGAAACGACGTCCGGTGGAATCTCCTGGCGCTCGATCATGATCGTCGCCTCGGAACGGTATTCCGGTGGCAGGAGATAAGCCAGTGCAACCGAGACACCCACAACGATGAAGAAAGGGATCAGAAAATGCCACTTTCTACGACGAAGGGCGCGAAAATATTCTCCAATGTCCACCCCGACCCCGTGTTTCAATGCGCCTTCCATCGCCTACTCTCCCGGTTCATAAATTGTCCAGCACTTGCAGCCGCGACCACCTCAGATTCAGAAACACCGCATGGCTGTCGGCCGTCTCGTCCAGATCCTTGCGATCCTGCCAACGGTAACGGTAGTAGAGCTCCACGCTGAGGTCCGGGCTCCACTGGTAGCTCACCGTGGGCCGGATCTCGAAATACCTCCGGTTGGAGCGGCTGGGCTCGCCGCTGAGCCGCTCGGTATCGAACCAGCGCACCTGCAATCCGGTGCCCCAGCGCTCGCCCAGGGCGTAGAACACCTTCCCCCGCACCTGATCGGTATTCACGAGTGTCGCCGTACCCGAGGGATACAGCCGGTGCTCATACTTCAACGTGTACCGCAGACGGCTCAGCCGCTGCCGCACCCCGATCTCGCCGACGAACCCGTTGTTGGATTTGTCGCGACCATTGATGGTGGCCTGCGTTCTCCGCGCGCCGGCGGAGGCGAACAGCGTGGTGATCTCGGACATCCGGCGCGTGTAATTGGCGAGAATCTCGTAGTTGTCGGCGCTTCGGTCCTGCTCCGAATCATAGAAAGTCACGATACCCCGGAGCCCGACCGCGTCCCGCGGGGAAAGCCGATAGCGGTAAGACGCCTGAACGCGGTGCTCCCAGTAGTCGGCCAGATTGACCCCCTCTGGCACGTCTTCGAACAGGCCGGCCCGAAACCCGTACCCCACCCCCACCGTGCTCCGGTCGCTCCACCGATAGGAGAAGGGAAGGTCCAGGCGCAGGCGATTACGCCGCACGTCTTGCTGTACCAAGGCGTCGTCCACGGACCCGCCGGGATCCAGCCCCGGGTCCCCGGGGTCCGTGATCACAGAGATGTTGCGGAATACCGTGTCGCGCCTCCAGTTGAGCCGGGGTCCGACCGAGGCGCGGTCCCACTCGTACCGCGCCCGCAGATCGAGCAGCTCGTTGTCACGGTTCTTGAGCCGTCTCGTATCCCCCGTGAATCCGAGATACTCGACGCGTCCGATCCCCTGGATCCGATACCGTTCGGTGGCGCGTGCCAGGGAGAGTCCACCGGCGATCCGGCCCACGCCGACGCCTGCGGGATCCTCGGCGAAGAGCTGCCGGTTGGTTTCGTATCCCCCGGTGAGGGCCACCTCGGGACGCATCTCCCACGATGCACCAAACGCCGGCGTGGAGCCGGCAGCGACGGCCGCGAGCCCCATCGACAGCCATGCCCGCGCTGCCGCGGGGAATCCCGATGGAGGGAAGAAACGTCTTCTCACGAGAAATTCCTGGCCATGGCGATGACGTGGGATGCAGGGAGCGAGCCGACACAATTCTATCATCCTGCCTGCCGACAAATGAGGCACGGGTCAAACAACAACACCCTCCTGCTGCATCGGACCGCTCCCTTGCGGTATGTTCCCCGCTCCGCACACGGTTCCGCAGATCGCGACACGACCCATGAAGATCCTGATCACGGGTGCTGCCGGCTTCATCGGCTCGGCCCTGGCCCTACGGCTTTTGGCGCGCGGCGACGAGGTCGTCGGGATCGACAACCTCAACGACTACTACGACCCCGGGCTTAAGCGCGCTCGGCTGGAGCGGACCCGGGCCTATGACGGCTTCACCGACGTGCGCGCCAGCCTGGAGGACCGCGCGGCCATGGAACGGGTCTTTCGCGAACACGAGCCGCAGCGCGTGGTGAACCTGGCCGCTCAGGCGGGCGTGCGTTACTCCCTCGAAAACCCGCATGCCTACGTGGACAGCAATCTGGTCGGCTTCCTACACGTGCTGGAGGGATGCCGGCACACGGGGGTGGAACATCTGGTCTTCGCCTCCAGCAGTTCGGTGTACGGAGCCAACACCCGCATGCCCTTCTCCGTCCACCACAACGTGGACCACCCGCTGAGCCTCTACGCGGCCACCAAAAAGGCCAATGAGCTCATGGCCCACACCTATGCGCATCTCTACGGACTGCCGGTCACGGGACTGCGTTTCTTCACCGTCTACGGCCCGTGGGGCCGCCCCGACATGGCGCTGTTCAAGTTCACCCGGGCGATCCTGGCCGACGAGCCCATCGAGGTGTTCAACTACGGCCGCCACCGGCGCGACTTCACCTACATCGACGACATCGTCGAAGGCGTGATCCGCACCCTGGACCACGTGGCCGAGCCGAATCCCGAATGGAGCGGACAGGCCCCCGACCCCGGCACCAGCACCGCCCCCTACCGCCTCTACAACATCGGCAACCAACATCCCGTGGAGCTCGGGCGCTACATCGAGGTACTGGAGCAAGCCCTGGGCAAGCAGGCCCGCAAGAACCTGCTGCCCCTGCAGCCCGGCGACGTCCCCGACACCTACGCGGATGTGGCGGACCTGGTCCGCGACGTCGGTTACCGCCCGCAGACGCCGGTGGAAGTGGGCGTGCGCCGGTTCGTGGCGTGGTACCGGGACTACTACGGCGTCTGAAACGCGCGCCGCCCGCCCTGGGCGGCTAGCCTCGCAACGGCGCGGTCCGACCGGTGTCCAGCCAGCACAGGTAGTCGTCGAGGATCAGCCGGTGGTCGAAGGCGAGCCGCAGGTCGCAGGCGCGCGCCTCGGCCAAGCGCACCGCCCGGGCGTCGTCGGCGGCCCGTGGGACGCCCTCGGCGTCGGCCACATACACCGCGCTCACCGTATGACCCCGCGGGTCGCGCGCGGGGTCGGAGTACAACCCCAGGAGGCAGACCAGGCGCACGGCCAATCCCGTCTCCTCGGCCGCCTCGCGCACCGCCGCCGCCTCCACCCGCTCGCCCACGTCCACGAAGCCGCCCGGCAACGCCCAGCCATACGGCGGGTTGCGGCGCTCGATGAGCACCACCTCGGTGGCTGGACGGCCGGCCAGCCGGATGACCGTGTCCACGGTGAGCAGGGGCGTGACCGGCCGCATCAGCCCTTGCCCGTGAACCGCCGAATCCGGCGCCGGTCCCGCTTGTCCGGCCGGTGCGCCGGGGCGGGTGCCGCGGCGCGGGCCAGGCGGCGCGCCTCGTGCTCACGCTCACGGCGCGCCAGGCTCCCGGGCGTCTCCGCATAGAGCCGTCGGGCCTCGGCGGCCGGGCCTCGGCGGCCGGCCAGTCCCTGCACCACCACCTCGAACTGTTCGAAGCCCCGCGTGATCTCCAGCCGGTCGCCGGGACGCACGCGCCGGGCTGGTTTGGCCCGCGCCCCGTTCACATGGACCTTGCCGCCCTCCACCGCCGCCTGGGCCAGGCCGCGCGTCTTGAAAAACCGCGCCGCCCACAGCCACTTGTCCAGGCGCATCCCCTCGCTCATCCCGCCGGCCATTCCAGCAGGTGGTGCAGGGGCGAGCCGGCCCGTCCCTCGGGCACCGCCAGGCCCCGCACCGAGATCCCCGCCGCGACCACCGTCTCGGCCCGACCCGTGCGCAGCGGGTGCCAGTCCGGCAGCCCACGACCTTCGGCCAGCCGCCGGTAGGCACAGGTGGGCGGCAACCAGCGCGCGTCGCGCGCCAGCACCTCGGGCGTCAGCGGCAGGCAGTCGGGCACCCGCTGGTGGCGATGGGCATAGTCGGTGCAACGGCAACTGTCCAGATCCAACAGGCGGCAGGCGATGTTGGTGTAATGGATCCGGCCGCTGCGGGGATCCTCGATCTTGTGCAGGCAGCAGCGCCCGCAACCGTCGCACAGCGCCTCCCACTCCTCGGTGTCGAGGGCTTCCAGCGCGTAGCGCTCCCAGAAGCGGGCCCTCACGAAGCCTCCTGGGTGGAATCGGCGGGCGCCTCGCCGCCACGCTCGCCCGACAGGGCCAGCATCAGATCGTTGAGCCGGGTGACGAAGCCGCCGGGGTCCTCCAGTTGGCCGCCCTCGGCGAGCACCGCCTGCTCGAACAACAGGCGCGCCCACTCGGCGAACCGTGTCTGGTCCTCTTCTTCGGCCAGGCGCCGGACCAGCGGGTGCTCCGGATTGACCTCCAGCACCGGCTTGCCGGCTGGGACCTCATGGCCCGCCCGGCGCAACAGGTGCTGCATATACAGGGCCATCTCGTGCTCGCCCAACACGATGCAGGCGGGCGAGCGGCGCAGCCGGCGCGAGACGCGCACCGCGCTCACTTCCTGTTCCAACACCTTGGCGATCCGCTCGACCAGATCCCGGTGGGCCGACTCGGCCTCGTCCCGGCTATCGGCTTCCCCGGCGCCCGACTCGCCCAGCTCCGAGAGGTCGATCTCACCCTTGGCCACGGAGCGCAGCGGCTTGCCGTCGAACTCGGTCAGATGCGCCATGAGCCACTCGTCCACCCGGTCATAGAGGAGCAGCACCTCCACGCCCTTTTCCCGGAACAGCTCCAGGTGCGGGCTGTTACGGGCCGCCGCGAAGCTGTCGGCCGTGAGATAGTAGATGGCCTTCTGGCCTTCCCGCATGCGCGCGACGTAGTCGGCCAGGGAGACGGTCTGGGCGGGCTGGTCCGTGTGGGTGGAGGCGAAACGCAGCAGGCGGGCGATGCGTTCGCGATGGGCGAAGTCCTCCGCCGGGCCTTCCTTGATCACCCGGCCGAACTCGTCCCAGAACCGCTGGTAGGTCTCGGGCTCCTGATCGGCCAGCGCCTCCAGCCGGTCGAGGACGCGACGCGTAAGGCCGGCGCGGATCTGGTCGATGAGGCGGTTGTTCTGGAGCATCTCGCGCGAGACGTTCAGCGGCAGGTCCGCCGAGTCCACCACCCCCCGCAGGAAACGCAGGTAGCGCGGCACCAGATGCTCGGTGTCGTCGGCGATGAACACCCGCTGCACGTAGAGCTTCACCCCGTGGACATGCTCGCGGTCCCAGAGGTCGAAGGGCGCCTCGGGCGGCACGTAGAGCAGGGCTGCGTATTCGAGCTTGCCCTCGACGCGGGCATGCACCCAGGCCAGCGGATCCTCGGTGTCGTGGGCGATGTAGCGATAGAACTCCTTGTATTCCTCCTCGCTCACCTGCGCGCGCGGCTTGGCCCAGATGGCCTCGGCCTTGTTCACCTGCTCCCATTGCTCGCTCGGCTTGCCGCCCTCCAGCTTGCGCATGCGCACCGGCCAGGGGATGTAGTCCGAATACTTGTGGATGAGCTCGCGCAGGCGCCAGTGATCGGCGAAACCGCTCTCCCCTTCGCGCAGATGCAGGACCACTTCGGTGCCCCGGCGTGGGACGGACAAGGTCTCGATCTCGAAGGCCCCCTGCCCGTCCGAGCTCCAGCGCACGCCTTCCTCGGCGGGGCGCCCCGCGCGACGCGTGGTCAGCGTCACCCGCTCGGCCACGATGAAGGCCGAGTAGAAACCCACCCCGAACTGACCGATGAGATGGGCGTCCTTGGCCGCGTCTCCGGTCAGCGCCTCCAGGAACTGCTTGGTCCCGGAGCGGGCGATGGTGCCGATGTTCTCGGCCACCTCGCCGCGGGTCATCCCGATGCCGTTGTCGCGCACCGTGATGGTGCGCGCCTCGCGGTCGTAGTCCACTTCGATGTGCAGGTCCTGGTCGTCCTCGTAGAGGCCGGCATCGGCCAGGGCTTCGAAGCGCAGTTTGTCGCAGGCATCGGCCGCGTTGGAGATGAGCTCGCGCAGGAAGATCTCACGATTGGAGTACAGCGCGTGGATCATGAGGTGCAGCAACTGCTTCACCTCGGCCTGGAACTGCAGGGTCTCCTTGCGGGCCTGTTCCGTCATGCCGGAATCCTCCTCGAACGACGGCCGCAACGGCGGCCGCGATGCATCCACCACAAAACCGATTTTACCGTGGCGCCGGGCGCGACGGATTTCAAGGGCCGAGTCCACGTCGCCACCCCGGTATACTCGCGCGATGCGCTGGATCCGCCTCGTCTTCCGCCTGCCGCCGGTCCTGGGGCTGGTACTGCTCGGCCTGCTCGTGGCCGCCTTGCGGCTGCGTCGGCCGCGCGGCACGCCGCCGGACGCCGGCCAACAGGCGTGGGTACGGCGTTGGCTCGGCTGGGCCGCCCGCCTGCTCGGCGTGCGCCTCAGGGTGTCGGGCAGACCCGAGCCGGGTCCGGTGCTGGTGGTCGCCAATCACATCTCGTGGCTGGACATCGTGGTGCTGGGCGCCGCCCGGCCGGCGGTGTTCGTGGCCAAGGCGGAGATCCGCCGCTGGCCCGTGCTCGGGTGGCTCTCGGCCGCCGCCGGCACGCTGTTCATCCGGCGCGGTGGCAAGCATGCCGCCGAGGGCGTGGCCCAGGCCATGCGCGAGACCCTGCGGGCCGGCGTCACGGTGGCCGTCTTCCCCGAAGGCACCACCACCGACGGGCGCCAGGTACGCCGCTTCCATCCGCGCCTGTTGGCTGCGGCGCAGGACGCCGGCGTGCCCGTCCAGCCGGTGGCCCTCACCTATCCCCATGAACGCGGCGTGCATCCGGCGGTCCCATTCACCGGCGACGACACCTTCCTGCGCAGCGCGCTGCGCATCCTCGGCGCCAGGGGGATCGTCGCCGAACTGCGCTTCTGCCCGGCGCTGGCCCCCCGGGAGGATCGCCGCCGCCTCGCCCAGGAAGCGTACGACTGTATCGCCCGGGTCGTACGGGCGCGTCACCACCCCGATGGAGGAGCATCGGCATGAACGGACACCAAAGCCTTCACTGGATCCTGATTCTCTTGCTGGGGCTGGGGCTGGGGCACGCCGCGGCCGCCGCAACGCCCCAACACGCCCTCACCCTCTACGGCGAGGCACCCAAGTACCGGTCCGGATTCACACATTTCGACTACGTCAACCCCGCCGTGCCCAAGGGGGGCACCGTGCGCCTGGCCGAGATCGGCAGCTTCGACAGCCTCAATCCGTTCATCCTCAAGGGTACTGCGGCCGCCGGCATCGGCCGGGTCTACGACACCCTGACCGTGCAGTCCCTGGACGAACCCTTCACCGAATACGGGCTGTTGGCCGAGTCGGTGGTGCGGGACCCGGACAACCGCTGGGTCGAGTTCCATCTGCGCCCGCAGGCGCGTTTCCACGACGGCGAGCCGATCACCGCCGAGGACGTGGCCTTCACGCTGGAGCTGCTCAAGACCCAGGGTCACCCCTTCTACCGGGCCTACTACAAGGACGTCGCGCGCGCGGTGGTCCAAGACCCGCGCACGGTGCGCTTCGAATTCGCCACGGCCGACAACCGCGAACTGCCGCTCATCGTGGGTCAGATGCCGGTGCTGCCGCGGCATGCCTGGGTTGGGCGGGATTTCACCCGTACCACGCTGGAGCCGCCGTTGGGCAGCGGGCCCTATCGCGTGGCGAAGGTGGATCCGGGACGCAGCATCACCTACCGGCGGGTGGCGGACTACTGGGCCAAAGACCTGCCGGTGAACCGTGGCCGGTACAACTTCGACACCATCCGCATCGACTATTACCGCGACGACACCGTGGCGCTGGAGGCCTTCAAGGCGGGCGAGTACGATTTCCGTCAGGAGAACGTGGCGAAGAACTGGGCGGTGGGTTATGACGGCCCCGCCCTGCGCGACGGCCGCATCCGCAAGGAGGAGATCCCCCATCAGCGCCCCACGGGCATGCAGGGTTTCGTGTTCAACACGCGCAAGTCCCTGTTCGCCGACCGGCGCGTGCGCTGGGCCCTGGCCCACGCCTTCGACTTCGAATGGGCCAACAAGAACCTGTTCTACGGTGCCTATGCGCGCACCAAGAGCTATTTCTCCAACTCCGAGCTGGCCGCGCGCGGACTACCCTCGCCGGCCGAGCGCAAACTGCTCGAACCTTACCGCGACCGCCTCCCGCCCGAGGTGTTCACCCAAGCCTACGCGCCCCCGCGCACCGACGGCAGCGGCCGACTGCGCGCCAACCTGCGCACCGCCGCGCGCCTGCTGCGCGAGGCTGGCTGGGTGGTCCGGGACGGCCGGCGGGTGCACCGGGACACGGGCGAGCCCTTCACCTTCGAGCTGCTGTTGGTCAGCCCATCCTTCGAGCGCGTGGCCCTACCCTTCCAGCGCAACCTCCGGCGGCTGGGCATCGAGATGCGGGTACGCACCGTGGACCCGGCCCAATACCAGAAACGGCTCGACCAATTCGACTTCGACATGGTGGTGGCGAGCTTCGGCCAGTCGCTCTCGCCCGGCAACGAGCAGCGCGACTACTGGACCTCGGCGGCCGCCGAAACCCCCGGCAGCCGCAATCTGGCCGGCATCCGCGATCCGGTGGTGGACGCGCTCGTCGAGCGGCTCATCCATGCCCCCGACCGGCAAACCCTGGTGACCACCACCCGCGCCCTGGACCGCGTGCTGCTCTGGGGCCACTACGTGATTCCCCACTGGCACCTGCGCTACTTCCGGGTGGCCTATTGGGACCGGCTCGCCCACCCCCGGCACAACCCACCGTACGGGCTGGACCTGGACGCCTGGTGGCACGAGCAGGCGGGTGGGGCGAGGACGGCCGCGGGCCGCTGACGGAGTCTCGCCGTGCGGGCCTACATCCTGCGCCGTCTGCTGCTCATGGTGCCCACCCTGGTGGGCATCCTGCTCATCAACTTCGTGATCGTGCAGGCTGCTCCGGGGGGACCCATCGACCGGGTGCTCGCCGAACTCAAGGGCCACGGGGTGGCCGCCACGGCGCGCATCGGCGGCCAATCCGGCGGCGAGGTATCCGGGGAGGGCGCCTCGCGCGGCGCCCGCGGCATCGACCCCGAACTCATCGCCGAGCTGGAGCGGCTCTATGGCTTCGACAAGCCCCCCGCCGAGCGCTTCTGGGAAATGCTCAAGCGCTATGCCCGATTCGATTTCGGCGAGAGCTTCTACCGCGACGCCACGGTGCTCGAACTGATCGGCGAGAAGTTGCCGGTGTCCATCTCGTTGGGCCTGTGGACCACGCTCCTGGTGTATCTGATCTCCATTCCGCTCGGCATCGCCAAGGCCGTGCGCGACGGCACGCCCTTCGACGTATGGACCAGCGTGCTGGTGGTGATCGGTTACGCCATCCCCGGCTTCCTGTTCGCCGTGCTGCTGGTGGTGGTGTTCGCCGGCGGCAGCTTCCTGGACTGGTTTCCGCTGCGGGGCCTGGTCTCGGAGAACTGGGACGCCCTGCCCTGGCCTCAGAAGATCCTGGACTATTTCTGGCACATCACCCTACCCGTGCTGTCCATGGTGGTCGGCGGCTTCGCCGGGCTCACCCTGCTGACGAAGAACTCGTTCCTGGACGAGCTGCACAAGCAGTACGTGGTCACCGCCCGGGCCAAGGGGGCCGACGAGCGGCGCGTTTTGTTCGGCCACGTGTTCCGCAACGCCATGCTGATCGTGGTGGCCGGCTTTCCCGGCGCCTTCGTGGGCATCCTGTTCACCAGCGCCCTGCTCATCGAGGTGATCTTCTCCCTGGACGGGCTGGGACTGCTCGGCTTCGAGGCCACGGTCAACCGAGACTATCCGGTGATGTTCGGCACGCTGTACATCTTCACCCTGCTGGGACTGGTGCTGAATTTGGTGGGCGATCTCATGTACACCTGGATCGACCCGCGTATCGACTTCGAAACCCGCGAGGGCTGAGCCCGGTGTCGCCCCTGGCCCGCCGTCGCTGGGACGCCTTCCGCCGCAACCGCCGCGGCTGGTGGTCGCTGTGGATCTTCCTGGGGCTGTTCACCCTCAGCCTGTGCGCCGAGTTCATCGCCAACGACCGGCCGCTGCTGGTGCGCTACGACGGGGCCTTCTACTTTCCCGTGTTCGTGACCTACCCCGAGACCGCCTTCGGCGGCGAGTTCGCCACCGAGGCCGACTACCGCGACCCTTACGTACAGGAACTCATCTCGGCGCGGGGTTGGATGCTGTGGCCGCCCATCCGCTACCGCTACGACACCATCAACTACGACCTGCCCCAGCCGGCTCCCTCCCCACCCACACGCGAGAACTGGCTGGGCACCGACGACCAGGGCCGCGACGTGCTGGCCCGGGTGATCTACGGTTTCCGCGTCTCGGTCCTGTTCGGCCTGGCGCTGACCGCCGCCAGCAGCCTGATCGGCGTGGCCGCGGGCGCCGTGCAGGGTTATTTCGGGGGCTGGACCGATCTGCTGTTCCAGCGCTTCATCGAGATCTGGGGTGGGCTGCCGGTGTTGTTCCTGCTGATCATCCTCTCGGCGGTGGTGGAGCCCAATTTCTGGTGGCTGCTGGGTCTGATGCTGTTGTTCTCCTGGACCACGCTGGTGGGCGTGGTGCGGGCCGAGTTCCTGCGCGCGCGCAATTTCGAGTACGTGCGCGCGGCCCGCGCCCTGGGCGTGGGGCACCTGACCATCATGTTCCGCCACCTGCTGCCCAACGCCATGGTGGCCACACTGACCTTTCTGCCCTTCATCCTCAGCGGCGCCATCACCACCCTCACCTCGCTGGACTTCCTGGGCTTCGGACTGCCGCCCGGCTCCCCCTCGCTGGGTGAGCTGCTGGCCCAGGGCAAGGCCAACCTGCAAGCCCCCTGGCTGGGCATCACGGCCTTCGTGGTGCTGGCCGTAATGCTCACCCTGCTGGTGTTCGTGGGCGAGGCCGCACGCGACGCCTTCGACCCACGCAAGGGTCCCGCATGAGCGCCCCCCTGCTCCAGGTGGACGGGCTGCGCGTATGGTTCGGCTCCGCGCCCGCGGTCGAGGACGTCTCGTTCGAGGTCCGTGCGGGCGAGACGCTGGCCCTGGTGGGCGAGAGCGGCTCCGGCAAGTCGGTCACCGCCCTGTCCATTCCCCGCCTGTTGCCGCATACGGCCACCGTCTGCGGGCGCATCCACTTCCGGGGCGAGGACCTGACCCGCATGGGCCCAGCCCGCCTGCGGGGACTGCGCGGCGGGGCCATCGGCATGGTCTTCCAGGAACCCATGACCTCGCTCAACCCGCTGCATCCGGTGGGCCGGCAGATCGCCGAGGCGCTCCTGCTGCATCAGGGGCTCGCGGGCCCGGCGGCGCGGCGGCGGGTGGTCGAGCTGCTCGCGCGGGTGGGGCTGGACCGACCGGAGCAACGGGCGGCGTCCTATCCGCACCAACTGTCGGGCGGCCAACGCCAGCGGGTGATGATCGCCATGGCGGTGGCCAACGATCCGGCGCTGCTGATCGCCGATGAGCCCACCACGGCGCTGGACGTGACCGTCCAGGCGCAGGTGCTGGCCTTGCTGGCGCGGCTGCGCGAGGCATCGGGCATGGGCGTGCTGTTCATCACCCACGACCTGCATCTGGTGCGCCGCATCGCCGACCGCGTCTGCGTACTGCAGGCCGGGCGCGTCGTGGAGACCGGCCCCGTGGAGCGGGTGTTCGCCACGCCCCGCCATCCGTACACCCGCGCCCTGCTTGCAGCCGAACCGCCGCCGGCGCCGCCGCCCCTCCAAGGTGAGCCGGAGACCGTCCTGGAGGCGCGGGACGTGCGCGTCTGGTTCCCGCTGCGCCGCGGTCTGCTGCGGCGCACCCTGGGGCACGTCAAGGCCGTGGACGGAGTCGATGTGCGCCTGCGCGCCGGAGAGACCCTGGGGGTGGTGGGCGAGAGCGGCTCGGGCAAGACCACGCTGGCGCTGGCCCTGCTGCGCCTGGAACGATCACATGGCCGCATCGCGCTGCTGGGCCGGCGCATCGACGGGCTGCGGGGCCGGGCCCTGCGGCCCCTGCGCCGCCAGATGCAGATGGTCTTTCAGGATCCCTATGGCAGCCTGAATCCCCGCATGAGCGTGGCGGACATCGTCGGCGAGGGGCTGCGCGCCCACCGCCTGGCGGCCACCGCCGGCGAGCGCGACCGGCGCATCTGCGCAGCGCTCGAAGAAGTGGGCCTGGCCCCCGAGTCGCGCCACCGCTATCCCCACGAGTTCAGCGGCGGGCAGCGCCAGCGCATCGCCGTGGCCCGCGCCTTGGTGCTCAAACCCCGGCTCGTGGTGCTGGACGAGCCCACCTCGGCCCTGGACCGCTCCGTGCAGGCCCAGCTCATCACCTTGTTGCGGGACTTGCAACGACGCCACCACCTGGCTTATCTGTTCGTCAGCCACGACCTGCACGTGGTCCGCGCGCTGGCCCACCAACTCCTGGTCCTGCGTCACGGCCGGGTGGTCGAGGCCGGCCCCGCCCGAGACGTGTTGCACCGGCCCCGGGACGCCTACACCCGCGAACTGTTCACCGCCGCCTTCCTGGACTCACTGCCGCCCACGCCCCCATGAAACTCATCCACGTCATCGCCGATCAAGGACACCTGGACACCCTGCGTGGGATCGCCGAGCAGTTCGGCGCCACGGCGGCCTGGCCCGGTCCGGAGACGGAAGACGGTCGGGCGAGCTTCCACATCCTGGCCGGCGAGGCGGCCCGGCAATCGATCCTCGATGCCGTGCAGCGGACCCTCGGCGCCTCGGGGGAATACCGGGTGATCGTCCTGCCGGTCGACACGGTGCTGCCGGCGCCCGCCTCCGCCGAAAGGCAGACCGCGGCAACCCGCAGGCCCAGCGGACCCAGCCGCGAGGAACTGCTCAGCGAGGTCTCCCGTGGCGCGCGCATGGACCGCGACTATCTGCTGCTGGTGATCCTTTCGGCCATCGTCGCCACCGTGGGCCTCACCGAGAACAACGTCGCCGTGGTGGTGGGCGCCATGGTCATCGCGCCGCTGCTGGGGCCCAACCTGGCGCTGGCCCTGGGCACCACGCTGGGCGATGCGGGCCTGATCCGCCGCTCGCTCCTCACCGCCACCGCCGGCATCGGGCTGGCCCTGGCGCTGTCCAGCGCGATGGGCTATCTGTTCGGCATCCCATGGCAAACGGCCGAGCTGCTCTCGCGCACCCATGTGAACCTGGCGGCGGTGATCCTGGCGCTCGCCTCGGGCGCCGCCGCCGTCGTCTCGCTGACCAGCGGCGCGGCCATGACCCTGGTGGGCGTCATGGTCGCCGTGGCCCTGCTGCCCCCGACCTGCACGGTGGGCATATTGCTGGCCGCCGGCAACGGGGAGCTCGCCCGGGACGCCGCCGTGCTCCTGGCCATCAACGTCGTGGGCGTGAACCTCTCGGCCAAGGCCGTGTTCTGGTGGCGGGGCGTGAAACCGCGCACCGCCGCCGAGCAACGCCGAGCCCGCTGGTGGTCGGGCGCGGCCTTTGTCCTCTGGACCGCGGCCCTGTTGGCGCTGGTGGACTTCCTGTCGGCGCGTCCCGGATGAAACGGGAGCGGTGATGTTCCTGCTGCCCGGCCGTCGGGACGATCAGTACGACAGGACCTTGTCCAGCTTCTTGGCCTGAGCGACCCAGTTCTCCACGTCGGCGGGCGTGGGAATGCGTTTGGCCAGCCCTTCCTTCTCGTTCACCTCGCGGATCTTCGCATGGAGATTGTCGGGCCGGCGTTGGGCGAGCTCTTTGACGGTGTCCACACCCGCCTTTTCCAACAGATCGGAAAACACGCCCGCCACGCCCTTGATTCGTGACAGATCCGCGCGATTGGCCAATTCGAGAATATCCCGCTCCTTCACGCCGGTCTTCTTGGCCAGCTCACGGCGCTGCTTCGGCGTCGCCGCGGCCTCGAGCAGTTTGTCCGAATTGCCGATTCCAAGCTCGTTGAGCTTGGCGGCGAGATCTTTCGTCATGCCCTTGAGCTCTTTGATGGAAATGGCCATGGCGCCTCCCTATCGATCGTGGTTCTGGTTTTACGCAAGTATGGGACGCATTCGCGCCACCGCACGGCATCGTACCCCAAAATGGGACGGCGAGCGTACCGTCTGCCGGGCCCGACCCGGGCTTTTGTTCGATAGAGGCCGTGGCTACTTGCCACAAAAGAGCAAAAACGAGACGGGTTCCGCTACTCCCGAACCCTTCATGCCGGCGCCGCGGACACGAAAAACCCCGCGGTCGGATTCCCGGCCGCGGGGTCCGGCTTTGGCGGAGAGGGAGGGATTACGGCGGGCTTCCTGCCCGCCGCCCTGCGGGCCGCGCTCGCGCGCGTTCCGCAGCGCTCCCGGCGCTGCGGTCGAACCCTCCGTTCGGGTTCGAACCCCTCCCCCTACACTCCACGGACGCAAAAAACCCGCGGTCGGATTCCCGGCCGCGGGGTCCGGCTTTGGCGGAGAGGGAGGGATTCGAACCCTCGATGGAGTTTTTAGCCCCATACTCCCTTAGCAGGGGAGCGCCTTCAGCCACTCGGCCACCTCTCCAATTCCTTTCCCAGCCCGTCCGACACGGCACGCACCGGCACCTCCGGCAGGTTTGCGGCGGGCATGCCCACCGGAACCTCGCCCCGAGCCCCTTCCCGAGGGTGGCCAAACCCTACGCCGCGCCGGCCAGGCACGAGGATGATAACGCCACCCGCAGGAAATGGCGATCAGCCATGCGGACAGCGGCGACGGAACCGTCCCACCGCGCCGCCAGGCGATCGACTTCTTCGTGCGCTTACTCCGAGCCCCCGGCCTCCTGTTGTTCGCGTTCCCGCCGGATCCGTTCGTAGATCTCTTCCCGATGCACCGCCACGTGCTTCGGGGCGTTCACTCCGATACGTACCTGGTTGCCTTTCACACCCAATACGGTCACGGCGACATCGTCGCCGATCATCAGCGTTTCACCAACTCGACGCGTGAGAATCAACATGTCCTTGCTTCTCCTTGATTGGATCGTTTTTTCTTGTTTTTATCGTCCGGTTTGTCCATCGCCGCATGCGCCGGACGCTCATCCTGAGGTCTGGGCGCATGGACTTTCTGCGGGGAGAACCGCGGCGGACAGTCCGGTATTCTATGCCGCGCCACGGGGGAATACCACCGGCACAGGAACCCACTCCACACCGCCTCGGCGGTATGTGGCTCGTTTCCGGTGGTCTCAAGCGGCGGCCGAACCGGGCTCGCGCTCGAGGCCGAACGCCTGGTGCAGCGTACGCACGGCGAGCTCCAGGTATTTCTCGTCCACTACCACGGAGATCTTGATCTCGGACGTCGAGATCATGCGGATGTTGATGCCTTCTTCGGCCAGCGCGCGAAACATCCGGGAGGCGATCCCGGCATGGGAACGCATGCCCACACCCACGAGCGACACCTTCACGATACCCGCATCGCCCTCCACGCTACGCGCCCCCAACTCGCCGGCGATCCGCCGTAGGATCTCCAGCGCGCGGTCGAAATCGTTGCGATGCACCGTGAACGTGAAGTCCGTGGTTTTTCGGTCCGCGGCCACGTTCTGCACGATCATGTCCACTTCGATGTTGGCATCCGATACGGGGCCGAGAATGCGGGCGGCCACGCCGGGTTGGTCCGGCACGCCGGTGATGGTCAGCTGGGCTTCGTCGCGATTGAACGCGATGCCCGAGATGAGGGCCTGTTCCATGTCGTCACTCTCGTAGGTGATGAGCGTGCCTTCGCCCTCCTCGAATGAGGACAGCACGCGCAAGGGAACGTTGTACTTGCCGGCGAACTCGACGGCCCGGATCTGAAGCACCTTGGAGCCGAGGCTCGCCATTTCGAGCATCTCCTCGAAGGTGATTCGAGCAAGCCGCCTGGCCTTGGGTTCGATGCGTGGATCGGTGGTGTAGACCCCGTCCACATCCGTATAGATCTGGCATTCGTCGGCGCCCAGGGCCGCCGCCAGCGCCACGGCGGTGGTGTCCGACCCGCCCCGGCCCAGGGTGGTGATGTTGCCGTGCTCGTCGACGCCCTGAAAACCGGCCACCACCACCACGCGTCCGGCGTCGAGGTCACGCCGTACCCGCGCCCCGTCGATCTCACGGATGCGCGCCTTGTTGTGGGCGCTGTCGGTGAGGATGTGGACCTGGGCCCCCGTGTAGGACACCGCCGGGCAGCCCAGCTTGTGCAAAGCCATGGCGAGCAGGGCGATGGTCACTTGCTCGCCCGTGGAAAGCAGCACGTCGAGCTCACGCCCCCCGGCCTGGGGATCGATGCGGTGGGCGAGGCCCAGCAGACGGTCGGTCTCGCCGCTCATGGCGGAGACCACGACCACCACCTGGCTGCCTCGGCGCACGGTGCGCCGCACCTTGTCGGCCACGTGCTCGATCCGCTCGGTCGTGCCGACCGAGGTGCCACCGTACTTCTGGACGATCAACGGCATCGGAAACCTTCCATAGCGCTTGGGGGCGGCGATTATGCCAGAGGCGGCCCGCTCGCGCCGGTCAGACACCCTCGGCCGCTTCGGTGAGACGGTTCCGCACCCAGTCCCCGACCTGCGCCAGCGCCGCCGGCAGCGCCTCCGGCCGCGTGCCTCCGGCCTGCGCCATGTCCGGTCGCCCCCCGCCGCGGCCGCCCACCCGTTGCGCCACGGCATTGACCAGCTCCCCGGCGCGAACGCGGGCGGTGAGGTCCTTGGTCACGCCCGCGACCAGGTTCACCTTGCCGTCGCGTACCGTGGCCAGCACCACCACGGCCCGGCCGAGCTTGCCCTTGAGCCGATCCACCATCTCGCGCAGGGTCTTGGCGTCGGCCCCTTCGATGGTCTCGGCCAGCACCTTGACACCCTGGATGTCGCGGGCACGGGCGGCGAGGTCCTGCCCGGCCTGGCTGGCCAGCTTGGCCTTGAGGCGTTCGAGCTCCTTCTCCAGCGCGCGGCTGCGCTCGACGATCTGCTCCACCTTGCGGTCCACGTCCTCGGGCTTGCCGCGCACCAGACCGGCGATGCGTCCGAGCCTACGCTCCTGTTCCTCCACCCAGGCGAGCGCCGCCTCACCGGTCAGGGCCTCGATCCGTCGCACCCCGGCGGCCACACCCGACTCGGACACGATCTTGAACAGCCCGATGTCGCCGGCCCGACGCACGTGCGTGCCGCCGCAGAGCTCGATGGAGAAGTCTCCGATCTTGAGCACCCGCACGCGCTCCCCGTACTTCTCACCGAACAGGGCCATGGCGCCCAGCTCCATGGCCTCGTCCATGGCCATCTCGCGGGCTTCGGCCTGGGCGTTGGCCCGGATCTGCTCGTTGACCAGCCGCTCGATCTCGCGCAGCTGCTCCGCGCTCACCGGCTCGGGATGGGAGAAGTCGAACCGCAGCCGGTCCGGAGCCACCAGGGAGCCCTTCTGCGCCACGTGGGGCCCCAGCACCTTGCGCAGCGCCGCGTGCAACAGGTGGGTGGCGGAGTGGTTGAGCCGGATCGCATGCCGCCGCTCCGCGTCGATGCGCGCCTGCACTTCGTCCCCCACCGCCAGGCGGCCCCGTTCGACGACGCCGATGTGCACGTGCGCCTCGCCCCGCTTCTGCGTGTCGGTCACCCGGAAGCGTCCGGTTGGACCCTCGATGAGGCCGGTGTCTCCCACCTGACCGCCCGACTCCGCATAGAAGGGCGTGCGATCCAGCACCACCATGCCCGCCTCGCCCTCGGCGAGTTGGTCCACCTGCTGGCCGTCGCGCAGCAGGGCCTCGATCGTGCCGCGGTCGGTCTCCCGCGCGTAGCCCGTGAACCGCGTGCGCAGCGCCAGGTCCTGCACACCGGAATAGTCCGCCTCGAACTGGCTCGCCCGCCGGGCGCGTTCGCGCTGCTGGGCCATGAGGCGCTCGAAACCCTCCATGTCCATGGACAACCCCCGCTCGCGCGCGATGTCCGCGGTCAGATCGACCGGGAACCCGTACGTATCGTACAAGCGGAAGATGGTCTCCCCTGGGATGATCGTGCCGGCCAGCCTGGCCACGTCTTCCTCGAGGATCTTCAGACCTTGTTCCAAGGTCTCGGCGAAGCGCTCCTCCTCCCGGCGCAAGGCCTGCGCGACCCGCGCCTGCGCCTGCGCCAGCTCGGGATAGGCGTCGCCCATGACCTCCACCAGCGGGGACACGAGCCGGAAGAAAAAAGGCTCGCGCAGACCCAGGTTGTGCCCATGACGCAGCGCCCGTCGGATGATCCGGCGCAACACATAGCCCCGCCCTTCGTTGGAGGGCAGAACGCCATCGGTGATCAAAAAGCCGCTGGAACGAATGTGGTCGGCGATCACCTTCAGCGAGGGGCTGTGCGGCTCCGCTTGGGGCGCGAGTTCCCGGATGGCGGCGATCAGATGGCGGAAGATGTCGATCTCGTAGTTGTCGTGAACGCCCTGCATCACCGCAGCCAACCGTTCCAGGCCCATGCCCGTGTCGATCGAAGGCTTGGCGATGGGATGCAGGTTGCCCTCCTTGTCCCGGTCATACTGGGTGAAGACCAGGTTCCAGATCTCCACGTAACGATCCCCCTCGGCGTCCGGCGAGCCCGGGGGGCCGCCGGGCACTTCGGGCCCGTGGTCGTAGAAGATCTCCGAGCTCGGTCCGCAGGGGCCCGTGTCGCCCATGGTCCAGAAATTGTCCTCGCCGGCGATGCGCGTGAACCGCTCCGGCGCCACGCCCACCTCCTTGAGCCAGATCTCGGCGGCCTCGTCGTCGTCTACGTAGACCGTGATCCAGAGCCGCTGCGCGGGGATCTCCAGCACGCGGGTCAGAAATTCCCAGGCGTAGTGGATGGCTTCGCGCTTGAAGTAGTCGCCGAAGCTGAAGTTGCCCAGCATCTCGAAGAAGGTGTGATGCCGGGCCGTATATCCCACGTTTTCCAAGTCGTTGTGCTTGCCGCCGGCACGCATGCAGCGCTGGCAGCTGGCCGCGCGCGTATAGGGGCGTTTCTCCAACCCCAGGAACACGTTCTTGAAGGGCACCATGCCCGCATTGGTGAACAGGAGCGTGGGATCGTTCTCCGGAACGAGCGAGGCCGAGGGCACGATTTCGTGCCCCTTGCCCCGGAAAAACTCCAGAAAGTCCCTGCGCAGCTCCGATGTCGTCTTCATGTTGGTCCTTGAATCCTCCGTGCGGACCCGCTGTGGCAACCGTGGCCGACCCGACTCCGCGCTGGCCGATCCCACGATTCCCGACAGCGGCTAATCCTCCGCCACCGCCTGCCGGATCACCTCGGCCGGAAAGCCGCGCCGCTCCAGAAAGCGCATGCGCCGGGCGCGCTCGGCGAAATCGCCGGGCGGCGAGGCGCCGAATCGACGCGCCATCTCGGTCCGCGCCCGCGCCACCCACTCCCCGGCATAAGGGGCGAGCGCCTCCTCGATCAGGTCGGGCTGCAGCCCACGCCGGCGCAACTCGAACCCGATGCGCAGCGGCCCCTGTCCCCGCTCCACCCGCGCCCGCACGAACGACTCCGCATAGCGCGCATGACTGAGCAGCCCCTCTTCCTGGAGCGCGTCGAGCGCGGCGGCGACCTCCGCCTCCGGATAGCCCCGCCGCCGCAGTTTGTCCTCCAGTTCGGCGCGGCTGTGCTCGCGGCGCGCGAGCAACCCGAGCGCAGCCTCCCGCGCCTCAGGCCTCGGCCGGCGCGGGTTCGGCACCCGCCACCCCGCGTCCCGGCAACAGGCGCTCGCGGATGGCCCGTTCCAGGGCCTCGGCCGTCTCTGGATGCTCCTTGAGATACTGGCGGGCGTTCTCCTTGCCCTGCCCGATCCGCGCCCCGTCGATGCTGTACCAAGCTCCCGACTTCTGCACCAGGCCCTCCTGGACCCCGAGATCCAGAAGCTCACCGTAGCGCGAGATGCCTTCACCGTAGAGGATCTCGAACTCGGCCTGCTTGAACGGCGGGGCGAGCTTGTTCTTGACCACCTTCACCCGCGTCTGGTTGCCGAGGACCTCCTCGCCTTTCTTGATGGCCCCCGTGCGCCGGATGTCCAGACGCACCGAGGCGTAGAACTTGAGCGCGTTACCGCCCGTGGTGGTCTCGGGGTTGCCGTACATCACCCCGATCTTCATGCGGATCTGGTTGATGAACACCACCATGGTGTTGGAACGCTTGATGTTGCCCGTCAGCTTGCGCAGGGCCTGGGACATGAGCCGCGCCTGGAGCCCCACGTGCGAGTCGCCCATGTCCCCCTCGATCTCGGCCTTGGGGGTGAGCGCCGCCACCGAGTCCACGACCACCACGTCCACGGCACCGCTGCGCACCAGCATGTCGGCGATCTCCAGGGCCTGTTCGCCGGTGTCCGGCTGGGAGACCAACAGGTCGTCCACGTTCACGCCCACTTTCTCGGCATAAACCGGGTCCAGCGCGTGCTCCGCGTCGATGAATGCGGCCGTCCCGCCCTGTCGCTGGACCTCGGCGATCACATGGAGGGTCAGTGTGGTCTTGCCCGAAGACTCCGGGCCGTAAATCTCGATGATCCGCCCCTTGGGCAGCCCGCCGATGCCCAGCGCCAGGTCCAGGGCCAGGGACCCGGTGGAGACCACCTCCACGTCACGAGCCGCGCTGCTGTCGCCCAGCCGCATCACCGCCCCCTTGCCGAACTGCCGTTCGATCTGACCCAGGGCGGCCGCCAGGGCCTTGCGCCGATCCTCTTGCACGATGGATATCCCCTCCGCTTGTCGATTGCTGGTACGCGCGCCGCCACCCACGGACCCCTGCGCGCAACGCCGCGGGCGAGGTCCCCGATTACAACAGCCTGTCCGCGCCATCACACCCGCCGACCCGTACCCGTGGTCGAGCCGCGAACCGTGCGGATTTTACTGCAAGTGCCCCGTTCACGCATGGGCCGCAGGGGGTCCGGAAGGCGCCGGAAAGCGCTTCAGCACGCGGTACACCGCACCCTTGGGTGCGGTGACGGACTCGACCAACGCGAAATCGCGCACGGGCCAGACCACGGGCCGTGCAATATCGCCCTGTTCACCGGTCGGCTCGGCGTCGCGGAACAGCGTCACATGCGGGGTGAAAGGACGTGGATCCGGGGTATGGCCACAGTCCCCAAGGGCTTCGTTGAGCGCGGCCACGAGCCGGAGCAGCGCCGCCGGGACCCGCGAGGCCCCGAGCCACACCACCCGCGCCTTGCGGAATCCGCCGATGGTATCCAGCGTGAGATCGAACGGCGCCACCGGCACGCGCGCGGCGGCCGCCTCGAGGCAGCGCGCGGTCTGCGCGTCCACCGGCCCGATGAAGGCCAGCGTGACATGCAGGTTCTCCGGCGGCACCGGGCGGCCCCGGCGACGCGGCAGACGCCGGGCCAGGCGCGCCATCCGCGCGCGTGTCTCCCCGTCCGGCCACAGGGCGAAAAACAGGCGCTTGCGCCGGGGGCGGGCGCTGCGGCGGCGGGCTTCGTCCGCGCTCACCAACGCCACGTGCCCGGCGCGCCGCACGCACGCCGCCGGGACCCCCGCTCCCCAGGAGGCGGGCAACGCCTGGCGGATCGAGCCGGTCCGCCCGCGGGCGTCCCGTGATTGACCGCAATCAACGCGCCCATGGGCCCAGATCAACGAGAATGGGGAATACTACTTACTTCCACGCCCGACATCATGAAACCTTCACGGCCCCCCTCCGCCCATGGTGGATCCCTGCTGGTCCAGGCCCTGGCCTGGGTGATCCTCATACTCTCGGCAGGCCCCGTATCCGCAACGGAGGAGCCGACCGGCCGACCGTCCTCCGGATGCCTGCGCTGTCACGAGGGCATCGAAGACATCGCGCCCGCCAAAAGTCCCATGATGATCCAGATCCGCATGCTCGGGCAACGCCGGGGCGATCCCGCCGGCTGCGTCGTGTGCCACGGCGGCAACCCGGCCGCGCGCGACGCCGATCGGGCGCACCGGGGGGCGCCGAAGGTCGCCAAACACTGCCACTGCCCCACACCGGAGGACTTCTACCCCGATCCGGGCGCGCTCGAAGTGGCCGAACACACCTGTGGCCAGTGCCATCGCGGCTACCCCGAACGGGTGCGGCGCTCGCTGATGGCCACCGAGGCGGGAAAGATCCGCGCCACCCTCACCGCCTGGCACGTGACACCCGCCACGCGCGGCGCACCCTGGGGCAATGTCGCCGTCGAGGACGACGACGGCCCCGAGCCCAGCGTGGGCACGGACATCTACAAGGCCTACATGAAGGCGGTGCGTGCCGCCCACGCCGACCAGTTCCCCGCCCGACTGGCGCCGCTGCCCGACCCGGACCGGGAAACGCTGCGAACGGACCCGGCGCTGGCGCCGGTGGCCCGCTACCGCCGGGCGTGCGACGGCTGCCACCTGCGCGCCGGCGGGCGCGCCATGCCCGGGGAATACCGCGGACTGGGTTGCTCGGCCTGCCACATCCCCTACGCCGAGGACGGCCGTTATGCCGGCACCGACCCCACCATCGACCGCGAGGCACCGGGCCATCTCCTCACCCACCGGATCCAGGGCACCCGCAAGACGCACATTCACTACGGGGACACCGATCGCACCGGGATCTCCAACCGCACCTGCAACCAGTGCCACAACCGGGGAGCCAGCGGCGGCGCCCGGCGGGGTCCGGGGATCGCCGGCGATGTACATCATTCCGGCCGGAACACGCCGCCGGCGGTGCTCCTGTGCCAGGACTGTCACACCAGCAACGAAGTCCACGGCGACGGCAACATCGCCGCCACCATGGACGCCCAGACCGAGGTGCGCTGCGCGGACTGCCACGGCACCGACGCAGCCTATCCCTGGGAACTGCCCCTGGGCTGGGGCGATCCGCTGCGGCCCGAGTGGTCCGATGCCCCACGTGGCGTGAGCCTGCATCTGCAGAAGGTCACCTCGTGGTGGGCCACCCGCTACCCCAAGGCCGACGGCTTCCTGCTCACCAGCCGCGGCAACCCCTTGGGCAATGTGATCCGCCAGGGGGCGCGCGTGATCCTGCACTCGGCCACCGGTCGGGACCTGGAGGTGCCATTGTTCAAGAAGGCAGGCGGTACCCAACCCGGCGATGCCGCCGCAGACGCCCCCACCGGAGGCTGAGTCCGCCGCCCCTCAGGTCACCCGCACGACGCCCTCCAGGGCCGTCACGACCGCCTGACGGCGCACCGCCTCGCGGTCGCCCTGGAAACGCTCGCGGGCGGCGCGGACCGCTGCGTTGCGCCGCCCCCACGCAAACCAGACCAGCCCCACCGGCTTTTCCGGGGTCCCGCCGCTGGGCCCCGCGATTCCGCTGACAGCCACCGCCACGTCGCCCGGACTGTGCCGCAGCGCGCCGGCCACCATCTCGCGCACGGTTTGCTCGCTCACGGCGCCATACCGGTCCAGTGTCCCGCCGTGCACCCCGAGCAGTTCCATTTTCGCCTGGTTGGTGTAGGTGACGAATCCTCGCTCGAACCAACCCGAGCTGCCGGGCACGTCGGTGAGCACCTTGGCGACCCAGCCTCCGGTACAGGACTCGGCGGTGACCAGCCTCCAGCCCCGCGCCGCCAACCAGCGGCCCACCCGCTCGGAGAGCGCGAACAGTTCCCGATCCATGCCGCTACTATACGCCGGTCGCGCACGGTTGCGGCACCCCGCCCGTTGTGCAACCATCGCGCGCCGATCATCGGTTCCCGGCAGCTGGTGCAACCGGCTGATCGGAAACAGTATTCCACCACGATCCGCCAACGCCATGGACCTCCGCGCCCACACCCCCATGATGCGCCAGTACCTGCGCATCAAGGCCGAGCACCCCGATGTGCTGCTCTTCTATCGGATGGGCGACTTCTACGAACTGTTCTACGACGACGCCCGGCGCGCCGCCGCACTCCTGGACCTCACACTCACCACCCGCGGCCAGTCCGCCGGCGAGCCCATCCCCATGGCCGGCGTGCCGGTGCACGCGGTGGAAAACTACCTGGCCCGGCTGGTGCGCCAGGGAGAATCCGTGGCCATCGCCGAGCAGATCGGTGATCCCAGCGCCACCAAGGGCCCCGTGGAGCGGAAGGTGGTGCGTATCGTCACCCCGGGCACCCTCACCGAGGAGGGTTTGCTCGAGGAGCGCAGCGAGAACCTGCTCATGGCCGTTGCCCCGCGTTCCGACGGGCGCGCGGGCATCGCCGTGCTGGAACTCAGTACCGGCAGTTTCCGTGTCCAGGAAGTGGACGACCCCGCGGCCCTGGCCGCCGAGCTGGAGCGGCTGCAACCGGCCGAAATCCTGCTCCCCGAGGGTTACGTGCTGCCCACCGAACGCCCGGGCGTGCGCCAGCTCGCCACCTGGCACTTCGATCCGGAATCGGCCACGGAACTGCTCAAGCGCGAGCTGCGCGTGGCCGAGCTGGATGGGTTCGGCTGCGCGGGCCTGCCGCTGGCCGTGGCTGCGGCCGGCGCCCTGCTCCAATACGTCAAGGACACCCAGCGCGGCGCACTGCCCCATATCACGCGCATCCAGACCGAACAGCGCAGCGAGCTTGTGATCCTGGACGCGGCCAGCCGGCGCAACCTCGAGCTGGAGCGTTCCCTGGGCGGAGAGGTCTCGCACAGCCTGCTGCATGTGCTGGACACCACGGTGACGGCCATGGGCGGGCGCCGCCTGCGCCATTGGTTGCGCAGCCCCCTGCGCGATCACGCCGTGCCGCGGGCGCGGCACGGCGCGGTGCAGACCCTCCTGGAGGCCGGCCTGCACGCGCCGCTGCGCGAAGCGCTGCGCGGCACCGCCGACGTGGAGCGCATCGTCTCGCGCATCGCCCTGGGCAGCGCCAAACCGCGCGATCTGTGTGGACTCCGCGAGACCCTGCGTCGCCTGCCCGAGCTGCAGGGGCTGCTGGCCGGGGTCGCCGATCCGTTGCTGGAATGTCTCGCCGGGCGGATCGCCACCCATCCGGAAACGCTCGCGCTGCTCGAGTCGGCGGTCGTGGCCGAGCCACCGCAACTCGTGCGCGACGGCGGCGTGATCGCCCCGGGCTACGATGCCGAGCTCGACGAGCTGCGTGCCTTGAGTGAGAACGCCGACGGCTTCCTCTCGGAGCTGGAGACGCGCGAGCGGGAGCGCACCGGCATCCCCACGCTGCGCGTTGCCTACAACCGGATCCATGGCTACTACATCGAGATCAGCCGTGCCCAGGCCCGGCACGCCCCCGCCGATTACGTCCGGCGCCAAACGTTGAAGAACGCCGAACGCTACATCACGCCCGAGCTCAAGGCCTTCGAGGACAAGGTGTTGAGCGCCAGGGAGCGGGCCCTGGCCCGGGAACGCCACCTCTATGCGGCCCTGCTCGAGCGGCTCGGCGCGCACATCGAGCCGTTGCAGGCCAGCGCCGCCGCCCTGGCCGAACTCGATGTCCTGTGCAGCTTCGCCGAGCGCGCCGAACGGCTCGACTACCGCCGCCCCCGGTTCTCCGACGAACCCGGAATCCACATCGAGGGCGGCCGGCACCCGGTGGTGGAGCGGCTCATCGGGGATCCGTTCGTTCCCAACGACCTACGCCTGGACGCCTCCCGGCGCATGCTCATCGTCACCGGTCCCAACATGGGCGGCAAGTCCACCTACATGCGCCAGGCCGCGCTCATCGTGCTCATGGCCCACATGGGCAGTTTCGTGCCGGCCGCGCGCGCCGTTCTGGGCCCGGTGGACCGCGTCTTCACCCGCATCGGAGCCGCCGACGACCTGGCCTCCGGACGTTCCACTTTCATGGTGGAGATGACCGAGGCCGCCGACATCCTGAACAACGCCACCGACCGCAGCCTGGTCCTCATGGACGAGATCGGCCGCGGCACCAGCACCTTCGATGGCCTGTCGCTGGCCTGGGCCTGCGCCGAGCATCTGGCGCGGGAGAACCGCGCCTTCACCCTGTTCGCCACGCACTACTTCGAGCTGACCCGGCTGGCCGAAGAGCTCCCCGGCGTGGCCAACGTACACATCGACGCGGTGGAGCACGGCGAACACTTGGTGTTCCTGCACGCCGTGCGCGAAGGACCGGCCAATCAGAGCTTCGGCATCCAGGTGGCCCGGCTGGCCGGCGTGCCGGCCGCAGTGATCGCGCGCGCCAGGGAAAAACTCCACGAGCTCGAGCGCAAGAGCGCGGCGGCCACATCCGGCCCCGCGGCGCACTCGCTTCAGCTCGGATTACCGCTCGAGCCTGCTCCCGGCGAGGAGGCCCTGCGTCTGCTCACGGAGATCGACCCCGACCAGACCACGCCCCGCGCGGCCCTGGAACTGCTCTACCGGCTGCGGACACTGCTCGAACGCTGAGCGCCGCGCCACCCCGGCGCATGCCGGGGCCCGCGCCAGGGGCTTCAGCGACTGAACTCGCCGAGCGGGCGCTGGAAAGTGAACCGCCAGGCCTGGCCCACCAACTGATCTCCCGCCTCGTGCGCGTTGCCGCCCAGGGCCGAGAACGGGAAGGTCACCAACCAGGTGGCCGCACCCAACACCACGGCCCCCAGTCCCAACGGGCGCACCACCACGCCGTCGACCAGCATGGTGGCCGGATCCGGGCTGTTCCCCCGGTCGTATGCGCCGCCGGCGCTGGCCACCCCGGCCATCGTGCCCACCACCACCAGCGCCGCCAGCGCCATCCCCTTGATCGTTCTTCGGATCACCGCCGCCCCCCTGTTTGGTTCCGAGGATCTCTGCTACGTTATGAGGCACCCCGGGCCCTGTCAATGCCGGTCAGGCGCCCAGGACGACCACTGGCACACCCGGTGGACTCGCCCGATCACAACCTGCTTTGGAAAAGCCGATCAGCCATGACATTCGTCGTCACCGAAGACTGCATCCAATGTAAATACACCGACTGCGTGGAGGTCTGCCCCGTGGACTGTTTCCACGAGGGCCCCAACTTCCTGGTCATCGATCCGGAGGAGTGCATCGACTGCACCCTGTGCGAGCCGGAATGCCCCATCGAGGCGATCTATGCCGAGGAGGACCTCCCTGCGGACCAGCAGCAGTTCCTGGAGATCAACGCCGAACTGGCCAAGCTCTGGCCGGTCATCACCAGCAAGAAGGACCCCCTCCCAGAGGCGGACGAATGGGCCGGCAAGCCGGGCAAACTCCAGTACCTCAAGCGCTGAGCCCGTCCACCCCGGCGCTCGGAACCCAGGCCGGAACAAGGACTGTGGCGGCCGTTTCCCGCCACTGATCCGATAGGTGCTTGCGGGTGGACGCGGGCGTGTTAGCGTACCCGCTCCCCAGGCGAGCGGAATCATGCGGTCATGCCCAGCCAGGCCCTGGAATCCGGAATCCATCAGTCCCTGCCCGGCGCCATCGTCGAGCGGCTGGAACACATCATCGTGGGCAAGCGTCACGAGGTGGAGCTGGCGCTGGCCTGCCTGCTGGCCGGCGGTCACCTGCTCATCGAAGACCTGCCGGGCGTGGGCAAGACCACCCTGGCCCATGCCCTGGCAGCCGTGCTCGGGCTGCGCTTCCAGCGCATCCAGTTCACCAGCGACCTGCTGCCGGCCGACGTGCTGGGGGTTTCGGTCTACGACCGCGAGACCGGCGAGTTCCACTTCCATCCCGGTCCCGTCTTCGCCCAGCTCGTGCTGGCCGACGAGATCAACCGTGCCACGCCCAAGACCCAGAGCGCGCTGCTGGAAGCCATGGAGGAGGGCCAGATCACGCTCGAGGGGGAGACCCGCGCGCTGCCCCGACCCTTTTTCGTGATCGCCACCCAGAACCCGGCACACCAGATCGGCACCTTCCCGCTGCCCGAATCCCAGCTCGACCGCTTTCTCATGCGGATCTCCCTGGGCTATCCGGCCCGTGGTGCCGAGCGCGCCTTACTGCGGGGCGCCGACCGTCGGACCCTGCTGCAGGACCTACGGCCCGTCACCGATGTCCAGCAGCTCGAGGAACTGCAGCGCCACGTCCACGGAATCCACGTCTCCGATGCCGTGCTCGACTACGTGCAGGCGCTGGTCGATCACACCCGGCACAGCGGCCGCTTCGAGCACGGACTCTCCCCCCGGGCCGCTCTGGCCTTGCTGCGCGCCGCCCGGGCCTGGGCCGGTCTGCGCGGCCGAGACTACCTGCTGCCCGACGACGTGCAAGCGGTGTTCGTGCCCGTGGCCGCCCACCGTTTGCAGGCACGCGGCACGGCCGGCCCCGCCGGAACCGAGACGGTGGGGCGCGTCCTGGAGGAGGTCGAGGTGCCCTGAGGGGGAGCGGAGCGGTCTCATGATCCATACCCTCCAACCCGCATGGCGGAGCTTGGAGGCGCGTGTCGCCGCCTGGGCCCTGCGCCGCCAGCCTCCCCACGCCGGCCGCCTCCGGCTCGGCTACCGCCAGATCTACATCCTGCCCACGCGCTTCGGCGTGCTGTATGCGGCGTTTTGCACGGTGATGCTGGTCATCGCCCTGCACTACAACAACAGCATGGTGTTCGCCTTCGACTTTCTGCTCGTCGGGCTGGGCACCAACGCCATGTGGCTCACCCATCGCAACCTGCTGAATTTGCGTGTCGGTGTCGAATCGGCGGAACCGGCCTTCGCGGGCGAAGAGGCGGTCTTCCGCCTGCGCTTGGAAAATCCCGGCGCCCTGCCCCGCCGCGCCCTGGAACTGCAACGGGGCGCAGACCCCCTCACGCGCTTTTCCCTGCCCCCCCACGAGGCGCGCACGGTCCCGTTACGGGTGCGCGCCACGCGGCGTGGACGGTTGCGTCCCGGCCGCTTCGTCCTGCGCAGCGAATACCCGCTCGCCCTGTTCCGGGCCTGGAGCTGGATCGAGCTGGACATGGAGACCCTGGTCTGGCCGGCCCCGTGGTCCGAGACCAGCGCACGCCCACTCGGCGCAGAGGGCACGGAGAGCGAACGCGGCACAGACCCTCGCGGCGACGAGGACTTCGCCGGGATCCGCCCATACCGTCGGGGCGATGCGGTACACCACCTGGCCTGGAAGGCCATGGCCCGCCTCGACCAACCGCACACCAAAGAGTTCTCCACCCCTGCCGGACCGGGCGTATGGATCGACTGGAACGACTTGCCCCCTTGCCCGACCGAGGAACGCCTCTCGCGCCTGTGCGCCGAGGTCCTGGAGGCCGCCGCCTCGGGGCTGCGCTTCGGCCTGCGCCTGCCCGGGCGGGTCGTGGAACCCGACTCGGGCCGGGGCCAACGCGATCGCTGTCTGGAGGCCCTGGCCCTGTACGGCACCGAGCGCGGCTGAGATGAAACGGCCGGCCGGCCAGGAGCGGTATCTGGAGCGCGGGCTTCGACTGTGGCTGCTGGCGGCCCTCTTGCCCGCGCTGATCCTGCTCGCCCCCTTCCTGCCGGGCTGGGCGATTCCCGCCTGTGTCATCGTGCTGGCCGCGCGCGGCCTCCGCCCCGGACTGCGGCGCGGTCCCGTGGGGCACATGATCACCGTGTTGCTCGCCGTGGCGGCCGTCTCGGCCGTCGTGCTCCATTACCACACCGTGCTCGGGCGCGATGCGGGGGTCACCCTGCTGCTGCTGTTCACGACCCTCAAGCTGTTCGAGACCGAGACGCTGCGCGACGGACGCATCGCCGCACTGCTGACCCTATTGTCCACCAACGCCGTGTTCCTGTTCGACCAGTCGCTGTGGCGCGCGCTGGTGGCGGCGGGCGCCTTTTTGGTGCAGGTGGGGTCGCTGATCGAACTGAGCGCTCCCGGCGAGCCGGTTCCGGTGCGCCGGCGCCTGGCCGAGGCGGCTGGAATGACGCTGCTCGCGATCCCTTTCATGCTGGTGCTGTTCGTCCTGTTCCCGCGGATTTCCGGGCCGCTCTGGGAGGTCCCGCGTGAGAACAGCGCGCGCAGCGGGCTGTCCGATGAAATGGACCCCGGTGCGATCTCCCGGTTGGTAAGGGACGACTCGCCCGCCTTCCGGGTACGCTTCTCCGGCAGCCCGCCCCCGGCCCATCTGCGTTACTGGCGTGGTCCGGTGATGAGCACGTTCGACGGGCGGCGCTGGCGGGTGGCGGATGCGGACCGCCGGCCCGCAATCCCGCCCCGCCCCCCCGCCGGACGGACCCTGCGGCAAGAGATCATCCTGGAACCCCACGGCAAGCGCTGGCTGTTCGGCCTCGACCAACCCCTGCGCATGAACGTGGATGGCGTACGAACGCGGGCCGGAATGCTGCTCGCCCGAAACCGGATCCTCCACCCCCAGCGCTACGCCGTGATCTCGAGCCCGGGCGAGGTCCTGCCCGTGCCCCTGGGCCGCGCCGAACGCAGACGGAATCTCCGTCTGCCCATTGGGGCGGCCCCGCGGACCGTGAGGCTCGCCCGGCAGTGGCGGGCCACGGCGGCGGACGATGAGGCGCTGATCCGGCAGGCCCTGGACTATTACACCCGCAACCTGCGCTATACCCTGAGTCCGGGCGCCACGCCGGCGGGCGCCGACCCCACGGACCATTTCCTGTTCACGAGCCGAGCCGGCTTCTGCGAACACATGGCCGGCGGTTTCGCCGTGCTCATGCGCGCGGCGGGCATTCCGGCACGTGTGGTGACCGGCTATCAGGGCGGGGCCTGGAACGAACTCGGCGGCTTTCTCCAGGTACGCCAGTCCGACGCCCACGCCTGGACCGAGGTCTGGCTCGAGAATCGCGGTTGGGTGCGCATCGACCCCACCGCGGCCGTCGCACCCGAACGGGTGGAACGCGGGCTGGCGGCGGCACCCGGCCTGGCCGCCGAGCTCCCGCTGCTCAGCCGCGTGCGGCTGGGCAGCGGACTGCTCGGTGCCGCGCAGCAGTTCTGGGACACCTTGAATTATCAGTGGCAGCGCTGGGTGCTTGCCTACGGGCCGGACCGCCAGTGGGCGCTGCTACGTCTGCTGGGCCTGAGCCATCCCGACTGGAGGGATCTGGCGTGGATGCTGGGCGGAGTCCTGGGGATCCTGGCGGTCTTGGCCACCTTGTGGGGCCTGCGCGGTGCCCGCGGGATGCACCGTGACCCCGTGCGTCGGAGTTGGGCGGTCCTCGAACGCAAGCTGGCCCGCGCGGGACTTCCCGCGCGGGCCAGCGAGACCCCGTTGCAGCTTGCCCGCCGCGCCGCCCGGACCTGGCCGGCACAGGCCGCGATCCTTCACGACATCGCGCAGTCTTACACGCGGATACGCTACGCCCACTGTGCCGATCCCGTCGGAGGGGCCGCCGTACTGCGCCGCCGTATCCGCGCCCTGCGCCTGCGGCGGGTCAGGCCGCGCTGCGGCGATACATCAGGTGGCGCAGATGATTGCGATCCTGCCGGCGGGCGACCTCCCGAACCTCCGGGCGATTGGCGAAATCGGCCAGGGTGATGCCGTCCAAGAACTCGTAGAGCTTGCGGCTCAGTTCGTCCCAAAGCTCGTGGGTCAGGCAGCGCTCGCCGTCCTGGCAGTCCTCCCGGCCCTTGCAGTTTTTCACATCCACGTTCTCGTCCACCGCCGTGATGACCTGGGCCACGGAGATTTGGCTCGAAGGACGCGCCAGACGGTATCCGCCGCCCGGCCCGCGCACGCCTTCCACCAGGCCAGCCCTGCGTAACTTGGCGAACAGCTGCTCCAGGTAGGAGAGCGAGATCCCCTGGCAGGCGGAAATGTCGGCCAGCGTCACCGGCTCGTCCTGCTCGTGGATGGCAAGGTCCATCATCGCCGTGACGGCGTAGCGACCTTTCGTCGAGAGTTTCATAGCTGCACCTTCCCTTGACCGAGGTCAAAAACATTCAACACGAAAGCTTTATATAAAAACTGAGCAAAATGGTCAAGTATTTAGACTCGTTCCAGCTATGCCTGCCACGGTCGTTCCCTCACTCCAGCCTCGCGGTTCAGGGTCCGGGCGACTACGAACAGGAGGTCGGACAATCGGTTGAGAAACACCAACACCTGCCTCGGCATCGGCTCCCGGCAGGTCAGCTCGACCACGGCCCGCTCGGCGCGCCGGCACACGGCGCGCGCTACGTGGCACTGGGCCGCCGCCGGGCTCCCTCCCGGCAGTATGAAGGTTCGCAGTGGCTTCAGCGCCGCGTCCAAGCGGTCGATCCGAGACTCGATCCAGCCGGGATCGAGCCGAGTCACATCTCCGACTCCAGCCAATACCGCGCCCAGTTCGAACAACCGGTGTTGGATCGGCTCCAATATCGGCTTCGCCA
Organism: Gammaproteobacteria bacterium; assembly: GCA_026984215.1. Lineage (GTDB taxonomy): Bacteria > Pseudomonadota > Gammaproteobacteria > JAJDOJ01 > JAJDOJ01 > JALVEU01. The sequence continues at coordinate 58,930 of JALSSO010000135.1, forward strand.
CGCCGCGCTCATCCAGCGCCAGAACCAAGCCGAGCTGGGCGTTGAGCTCGTCCACCGCCCCCAGCGCGACCACCCGCGGATGGGACTTGCGCAGGCGCCGGCCGTCGGCCAGCCCGGTGCGGCCACTGTCGCCGGTCCGGGTGTAGAGCCTGGAGCGCTTCTCTCCCTCCGCCGTCATCCGGCGACCTCGGCGAAACAAGTCTGCAACGGGTTGAGCGAAGTGCCGATCAGGGCCTCCTCCAGGGCGTCGTCGTCCGGATCGGGAGCCGGGGCCAGGACCATCATGCCGGGCGCGGTGGGGTCCCCGTTGCCGATCCACACCCTCCCGTCGGGCGCGACCGCCAGATGCGTCAGGTTGAGTCCGGCCAACCCCAGCACCGCGCGGGGCCCGCTGGCATTGGAGACCACCGCGCCGCTGGCCGGATCGAAGCGGTACAGGGTGTTGTCCTGGTAGCCGGCCGAACCGATCAGATAGCCCGTCTGCGCGTCCACCACCACGGCGTCCAGGATCTGGCCGAGCGGATGGTCGTCGTCGGTCCCGTCGTCCACCACCAGACGCGTCTCGAAGGTCACCGGGTCGATGGTCTCGATCCCCCCCGTGTACTCCGCCGGCGCGCCGCCGAAGGCGAACCGTCCCGGCGCGGCCACGTACAGCAGGCCCGTGGCCGGATCGTAGCGCAGCGTCATGGGGTTGCGGACCTCCAGCGGGATGCCCTTGAGCCCGTCGGCGCCGCGTCCGGTGTCGATCTCGGTATCGGTGGCGACGTCGAACACCGCCACATAGGCCGTCTCGGACGGCACGAAGAAGTTCAGCCGCTGCAGCACCACGAACAGCCGGTCGCCGACCACCACGGCCGCCTGCATCTCCGGCACGCCGTCGCCCTCGTCGTAGGCCGACAGATCCAGATCGCCGGTCTTGAAGCCTGTGGGATCCGTCGCCGATGGATTCACGATCCAGGCCTTTTTCGACCCATAGCGCAAGAGGTAGGCCTTGGTGTCGTCGACGAACGCCAGCGCGCCGGGATTGCTCGAGACGGTGTCGGTGGGATCCTGGGTCGTGGCCTGCCAGAGCACCCGATCCGGCGCGTCCACGTCGAACTTGGTCACGTTGTCGGCCTGGAAACGCTCGATCCGGAAAAAATATCGCCCGTGGCAGGCCACCGCTAGATCCGAGACGGTGGGCACCAATTCGTTGCGAGCCGTGCGGGGCGGCTCGGCGGCGATCACCGACGTGGCTCCCGAGGAGAAGTCGGGCGCGGCCGTCACGGTCACGGCGAACCGGCGGGCCGTGGGTTCGGGGCCGCCGCCCCCGCTCCCGCCGCCGTCGCCACAGGCGGTCAGGGACAGGCTCGCGGCCAAGATCAGGCTGCCGAAGTGGACGCGATGGGGGATCGTGAGAGAAGCCATGGGCATCAGTCCTCCGTGCTTGGAAAACGATAGGTGAGCGTGGCGTACCACGCCCGCCCCGGGGTGGGAAATCCATTGAACTGTTCGAAGTGCTCGTCGGTGAGGTTGTCCACCTGCAGAGCGAGCCGCAGCGGCCCGAGATCCATCCGCAAACCCGCGTCGTGGCGCAGCACTGGGGTGGCGGACAGCAGGTTGGGCCGGTCGTAGAACAACCCCTCGGCGTAATGCAGCCGATAGTAGAATCGCAGCCGACCGGCGGACTGGCTCAGCTCCAAGTCCACCACGCCACGATAGCGCCCGGGCAGGCGCTTGCCGTCGAAGGCGGCTACCCGGCTGCGGTTGCGCGGATCCTGCCAGGTGAGATTCAAATCCAGCGTGGTTCCCGTCTCCCACGCCAGATGGGCCTGCGCCTCCAATCCGGCGACCTCCGCGCGGCCGATATTCACCGCCCGGCCCACGCCCTGCGCGTCGTAGATGAAGGCGATGGCGTCGTCGATGCGGCTGAAAAAACCGGTCAGCCCCAGCCGCCAGGCCGGCCACCGGCCCCGAGCCTCGCCCTCGGCCGCCACCCCCAGATCGAGATGGATTCCGGTCTCGGCGCGCAGGTCCGGATTGCCGATGATGAAGCCGCGATCACCGTAGAGCTCGAAAAACGCGGGCGGCCGGGCGTAATAGGCGGCATTGGTCCGCAGGAGGGTGCGTTCGTTCCAGGCCCACCGCAGACCCAGCTGTGGGGTGAGCCAGGCATGGCTGCGGGCCGGGGTCGCGGTGGCCTCGTCCCGCTGCCAGAGAACCCGCAGCGCCGGCACGACCAACAAGCGTTCGTCCATACCGTACCAGGCCACCTGTCCGCCGGCATCCGTGGCGAACCGCCGGGCCCGGGTTCCTCGACGATCGCGAAGGCGGTCGTGGGCGTCGTAGGTCTCGCGCGTGACCTGGACGTTGAAACTCCAGGTGGCGGTCTCGCCCAGGCGCTCGGCATAAGCCTGTGCGCCGTAGCGCCAGGTGACCGCATCGATATCCTGCGCGGCCAGCCCGATCTGGCTGAGGCGGTCGTCGTACTGTTCGTCTCGACGCACCACGAATCCTCGGCCCGTCACGCTCCAGGCCCCATCACCCAGCCCTTCGGCCGTGTAGCGCAACTGCCCCCCGAAATCGCTGGTGCGCAGCGTGGCCCGCGCCGCCGGATGGTTGTCGCGCGTGGGCAGGCCCTCGGCGCGGACGAAGCCCTGCACCAGGGCATCCAGGCGCCGCCCCGCACCCAGATCCCGCCCCAGCTTGAACAGCCCGCTGCCCTGGTCGATCCAGGCGTTGTGGCGACGGTCGGGGAAGTCGTCGGCCGGGTTGAATGCGGTGCCGCGATCGTTGACGAAGGGAAAATCGCCGTCGGTGTGGAAGTATTCTCCGCCCAGCAACCAATCGGTGCCGGACCGGCCGCCCGCGTGAAACAGATGGCCTCGGCCCGTACCGAAACTGCCCCCGCCACCGCCCAACTCGGTAAGCGGCGCCTTCGTGGCGCGCCGCGTGCGGATGTCCACCGCCCCGCCGAGGCCGCCGCGGGCGAACTGGATGGGCACGATTCCCCGGTAGATGGACACGTCGCGCACCTGGCCCAGGGCGATCTCCCCCAGATTGACCAGGCCGCCATAGGCCCCGTTGAGGGGCAGACCGTCCAACAACACCTGGACCTGTTGCGCCGAGGCCCCACGCAGCGTGGCGGTGGAAAAGCTCCCAAGCCCCCCCGTGCGACGCACCTGCACCCCGGCCTGGCGCTCCAACACCCGCCCCAGGTCCGTCATCCGCCCCGCGAAACGGGCGCGAGGGACGCGATCGTAGCTGCCCGTGGTCTCGGCCAGCCACACGTCCCCGGTACGCGCCGCCGGCTGGGAGGCCGCCGTGACCACCAGATCGGGCAGCAGGACGGATTCGCCCCAGGCGAGGGCACCCCACAGGCCGCCCAGCAGCAACACCGCCGCGCGGCAGGAAAGAGCCTTGGGGAAAGCGCCTTGCACCGGATCCGTACCCCCGGGGCAGCCCGGGCGCACGGCACGGGCCCCGGGGACCCGGAGCCGACACCGCCTCGGCGCCCTCCGCTGCCGTGCGTCCTCCCGCGATCACAGTGGACCGCGGCCCTGCTCACGCCAGGCCGGTCTCCGGGCTGAGGGCCCCTCCGCGGCCGCCTTCCCATGCGCAAGGCACAGTGGCGTACCGGCCGCCGAGCACCGTGGCACTCCGGCCACGGCCGACCCATCACCGTTGCGGGGGCAGCGCCGGACTCACACCGGCTTCCCGTTTCACCCACCGGCTCACACCGGCGGACACCTGGGTGAATTGGCCGCCCACGTTAATCGCTGTGGCCCCAGCGCGCAAGCGGGCGTGGCGTTGCGTTCCAGACGGCTTTCGATCTCACCGGTATGCCCATGCCCACTTCCGCCGGGAGCCCCCTGCGCAAATCAATCCACCGCAAACCGGCTCACGAGCCTTCGCAGCACCCGGCCCACCGCCTTCATGCCGCGGGCCAGGGTGGCGTCGATCTCGGCCAGGGTGATCTCGGCCGGGCCGCGGCCGGCGGCAGGATTGGCGCAGACCGCCAGGGTCGCGTAGCACAGGCCGGCCTCGCGGGCGAGACCGGCCTCGGGCATGCCGGTCATGCCGATGATGTGGCAGCCGTCACGCTCGAAGCGGTCGATTTCGGCCGCCGTTTCCAGCCGCGGCCCCTGCACGGCGGCGTAGGTGCCGTCGGGGCGCACGGCGATCCCTTCGGCCGCGGCCGCCTCCAGGAGCCACCGGCGCAGCCGCTCGCAGTAGGGCCGGGTGAAGTCCACGTGCACGATGCCGGCGCCGAAGTCGTCGTGGAAGGTCTGCGCCCGGCCCCAGGTGTAGTCGATGATCTGATCGGGCACGCACAATCCGCCCGGCGGCGGCTCGGGGGCGATGCCGCCGACGGCGGCCACCGCCAGCACGGTGTCGGCGGCGTGCTCGCGCAGCGCCCAGACGTTGGCGCGGTAGTTGATGCGGTGGGGCGGGATGGTGTGGCCGGGGCCGTGGCGGGTCAGGAAGGTCACCGGGACCCCGTCGAGCCGCCCGTGGAGAAGCGGGCCGGAGGGCAGACCGTAGGGAGTTACCACGTTCTGTTCCTCCTCGATCACCAGTCCCTCAAGGCGGCCGAGGCCGGTGCCCCCGATCACCGCCAGACGCGACCGCCGCATGCCTCAGTCACCCGCCCGCACGGCGTAGATGGCCGGCAGGTTACGCAGGTGTTCCTTGTAGTCCATGCCCCAGCCGAACACATAGCGGTCGGGCACCTCCAGGCCCACGTAATCCGCCTCCACCGCGGGCATGCGCCCACGCAAGCGCTTGCGCACCAGCACCGCCGAGCGTACTTCGCGCGCACCCCGCTCCCGGCACCACGCCACCAGCGCCGCCAGGGTGTGGCCCTCGTCCAGGATGTCGTCCAGCAGCAGGACGCGGCGGCCGCGCAGGCACCGGGCCGGTTCACGCAGCCAGTGCAGCGCGCGTCCGCGGGTGCGGCCACGGTAGCGGGTGGCGTGCACGTAGTCCACCTCCACCGGCCAACCCAAGCGGCGCAGCACCTCGGCGGCCATCATGAGCCCCCCGGTCATGACGCACAGGGCCAGCAGGTCGCGACCCTCCAGGTCGGCGCGGATGGCGGTGGCCAGGCGTCCGAGTGCGGTCTGGACGGTCGCCTCGTCATGGATCAGCTCGGCCTCGCGCAGGACGCGGCCGATCTCCTCGCGTAGCGCCGTTTCGCGTTCGCTCATGCCGACGCTCGTGCCGTGGCCTCGGGCGCATCACCGGGGCCGGAGTCGGTGTGCAAGTGCACGGTGCGCGTGGGGAAGGCGATCTCCGCCCCGTGCGACTCGATGATCCGGGCGATCTTGAGCAACACATCCTGCTGGATCTTCTGGAACGGCACCCACTGTGTGGTCCGCGTGAAGGTGTAGACCAGGATATCGCAGGACGAAGGGCCGAATTCGACGAAACTCACGAAGGTGGTCTGGCGCTGATCGATGTCGGGATGGGCCTTCAGCATGGCCTCGATCTCATCCACGATGGCCTGCAGTTTGTCGATGTCGTCGTAGCGGATGCCCACGGTGCACTTGATCCGCCGATTGGTCATGCGCGAGGCGTTGACCACGGCGATACTGGTGAACACCGAGTTGGGCACATAGATCGGACGCTTGTCGAAACGGCGGATACGGGTCAGGCGCCAGCCGATGGATTCCACCGTGCCCTCGATGTCCTTGTCCGGCGAATAGATCCAATCACCGGTGACAAAGGGGCGATCGAGGTAAATCATGAAGGCGCCGAAGAAGTTCGCCAGCAGATCCTTGGCGGCGAAGCCCACCGCGATGCCGCCGATACCGCCGAAGGCCAGCACGCCCGAGACACTGTAGCCCAGGCTCTGGAGCATCACCAGGGCGGCGGTGATGACCACCGAGACGCGCAGCAGCTTGCCGATGGCCTCCACCGTGGCGTGGTCCAGGGTCGTCTCGCCGCGCCGGGCCCGCTCCACGTAGGTCTGCTCGAAATTGCTCACGAGCCGGATGAGGAACCAGGCCAGGCAGCCCACCACGCCGATGGTGCGTACCGTGGGTCCCGCCCTGAACAAAGCCACACCGGTCTCGTCGCGGGCGATCTCGGCGGCAAACGAGACGCCGACGATCCACACCAGCCAGCGCAAGGGGCGGCGCAGGGCCGCCACCACTGCGTCGTCGATACGGTTCCTGGAGCGCCGCAGCTCGCGCTCCAGACGGGCCAGGATCCGCCCCAACACCAGGGCCACCAACGCGGTGAGCAGGACCACCACGAACACCTGGGCGATCCATCCGGCTTGGCCGCCCAGATGCAAGCCCGCCCGGCCCAGCCAATCCGAGATCCAAGCCCGCAGCGCGTCGCTGCTCATGACACGCCGGCCTCCTCGCACAGCGAGCCGGCCAAGTGGACCGCTCGGTGCCAGCGCTCCGCGCAGCGCAGCGCGCGCCGGTCGACGCCGGCATGGCCGTGCATGCGCGCCAAGCGCAGTTGGGAGGCGGGCTCCTCGTACCCGGCCACGGCCTCGACCACGGCCCATGCCGCCTGCCGGTCGTTGCACACCAGCACCATGTCACAGCCCGCGGCCAGGGCCTTCTGCGCGCGCCCCCCCGGATCGCCCGCCACCTGTGCCGCCGCCATGGACAGATCGTCGCTGAACACAGCCCCTTCGAATCCCCACCGGCGCCGCAGGACGGCATGCAGCCAGTAGGCCGAAAACCCCACCGGCAGCGCATCCACCGCCGCGAACACCACGTGGGCGGGCATGACGGCCGCCAGCCCGTAGCCGATCATGCGCTCGAACGGCAGCCCATCTTCGGCCAGCACATCCACCTCGGGGCGCTCATCCACCGGCAGACTCGTGTGCGAGTCCGCGGCCACCGCCCCGTGACCGGGAAAATGCTTGCCCACCGCCTCCATGCCCGCCTCACGCATGCCGAGCAGATACTGGTGGGCCAGATCGGCCACCACTTCCGGGTCATGGTGAAAGGCGCGATCCCCGATCACGGCGCTCACGCCTCGATCCAGGTCCAGTACCGGTGCAAAGCTGAAATCCACCCCCACCGACTTGAGCTCGGCCGCCATCAGCCAGCCGAGCTCACGGGCCGCGCCTCGGGCCCAGTGTCGGTCGCGATCCCAGTGTCGACCCAGAGCGGCTGCGGGGGGCAAGCGTGTGAAACCCACACGGAAACGCTGCACGCGCCCCCCCTCCTGATCCACCGCCACCAGCAACCGCGGGTGGCGCAGGGCGTGGATCTCGGCCACCAGGGCCCGGATCTGCTCCGGTGACTGGTAGTTGCGGGCAAACAGAATGACGCCGCCCACCTCGGGGCGCTGAAGCAGCTCGCGATCCTCCACGTCCAACGTGGGGCCGCCCAGGTCCACCATGACCGGACCCAAACGAGTCATGCCGCTTGCACCCTCGCGGTCGCGCTCGGGGACAGAAAGAAGGGGCGCCGGGAGCCGACGCCCCAATCAGGGGAGGAGCCGAAATGAAGAAGACCGATCGGATTGCAGCTGGCGTCGCGGCCGCCCCCGAGGCGACCCTTGCGGTTCCAGCCGGCATACGGCCAGTCACTTGGATAGACCGGCGCCCGGTCCGGAAGTTTCACCCGCCAGTGCTGGCCACGCGGCCGCCCGCCGGGCGGCCATGCACGACGGACCAACGGCGTCGGACGCCGCACGTCCCTGCATCGCAGGCCAACGCTGGCGAACATCGGGTAGGGTTTCACGGTGCGCGCAGTGTACCGGAACCACCCGCGCCCCCGGAAGGCGCCGCCACTCAACCGTGCCCACTCGGGCGGCGGAAGGCTAAACTTGAGACAAGCCCGGCACACTTGCCGTGATCGAGGAGAGCCCCCGAAGATGACCCTGCGGACCCCCGTTCGCGTCGCGCTGACCGGCGCCGCCGGCAACATCGGCTATGCCCTGGCCTTCCGCATCGCCGCGGGGGATCTGCTGGGTTCCCGGCAGCCGGTGATCCTGCACCTGATCGAAGTGGAGGCGGCCCGCAGGCCGTTGGACGCGCTGGTGATGGAGCTCGACGATTGCGCCGCGCCGCTGCTCCACGACATCGTCGCCACCACCGACCTGGACGAAGGCTTCGGTGACGTGGACTGGGCATTGCTGGTCGGTGCCCGACCGCGGCGCCAGGGGATGGAGCGCAGCGATCTGCTGCGGGTCAACGCCCGGATCTTCGCCACCCAGGGACAGGCCCTGGAACGCGCCGCCAAGCGTCAGGTGCGGGTCGTGGTGGTGGGCAACCCGGCCAACACCAACGCCCTGATCGCCCTGTCCCATGCGCCCCATCTCAATCCGCACCACTTTTCCGCCATGACCCGACTGGATCACAACCGCGCCGTGAGCCTGCTGGCCCGGCACACCGGCCATCATGCCCACCAGGTGCGCGGGGTGACGATCTGGGGCAACCACTCCACCACGCAGTATCCCGACCTACACCACGCCACGGTGGCCGGGCGCCCGGCCCTGGAACTCGTGGAGTGGGCGTGGTACACGCAGACCTTCATCCCGGAGGTACAGCAGCGCGGCGCCAAGGTCATCGAGATGCGGGGCGCCTCCTCGGCCGGCTCGGCGGCCAACGCGCTCATCGATCACGTCCAGACCTGGGCCTACGGGACGCCTCACGACGATTGGACCAGCATGGCGGTGCTGGCCGAGGGCAGCTACGGCATCGCCGGAGGCGTGTTCTACTCCTTCCCGGTGACCTGCGCCCTGGGTGAATACGAGCTGGTGCGCGGGCTCGAGATCTCCTCCTTCAGCCGGGAGCGCATGGAGGCGACCGACCGCGAGCTGCGCCGGGAACGCGATCAGGTGCGCGATCTCCTGGGGCCGGCGCTGGGGTGAACGCCGACGCAGGCGCTACTCGAACAGCTCCTGCTCCAGTTCACGATAGACGAAGTTGGCGTTCAAGCGGTGGTTGAGCCTGTAGAGGCGGACATTGCGCCACTCGGGCAAGTCCGCCGCGTCCACCGCCTCCTGCAAGTCGAGACCCTCTTCCACGGCCGCGGCCATCTTGGCGCGCAGGGCTTCGATGTAGGCCCGGGTTCTGGCCACCATGGGGAAAGGGGCGGTCTGGGCGCTGCCGTGGCCCGGCACCATGAGCTTGACGTCGCCCAGCTCCCGCATGAGCCAGTCGAGGTTCTCCAACATCTCGCGGGTGTGCCCGTCGCCCATGAAGGTGACCCGGCCGTTGAAGGCCAGGTCCGAGACCCAGGCGATGTCCGCCTTTTGCTGGTGGACGACGAGATCGCCGTGGGAGTGGTGCGTTCCGGTGTTGTAGATGCGGAAGACCTCTTCTCCCACCCGCAGTTCCAGCCAACCGTAGCGCGGCCCGCCGATCAGGATGTCCGGCACGATGGCCTGAAACCGCCCCTGGGCGTCGGCGCGCATGTCCCCGGGGATGAAGGCCTTGCGGTAGGCCACCGAGCGCTCGATGCGCTCGGAGCGCACATAGCCCTCGGTGCCCTCGTGCGAGACGATGTGGATGCCCGGAAGGTCGGCGAAGGCCACCGCCCCGTAGAAGTGGTCGGGGTGGGCGTGCGTGATGATCAGATAAAGAATGGGCTTGTCCGTCTTGGAGCGGATCGTGGCGATCATGCGCCGCCCGAGCCGCGGGGTGCCGAGGGCGTCGATCACCACCACGCCTTCGTCGGTGACGACGAACCCGGCGTTGCCGTTGAAACCCCGGTTGTTGGGGTCCACCTCGGCGATGTTGCCGAACAACATCCAGGTATCGGGTGCGATCTGGAACACCGGCAAGGGCTCGTCGTCGGCCGCATCGGCGGCCACCACGTACTCCGGCGGGCGCGGTGAGTCGATGGCCGATTTGGGCATCCAGGCCCGCGTTGGGTCGGTACCGAAGCGCTGCGGCTCTTCCAATTCCAGCGGGGGCGGATCCACCGTCACCCGTTCGATGGCACCGAAGACCTGCACAGGCATCCAGATCAGCCACAGCATCCATACCACTCGTCGCATGACGCACCTCCTGCGATCGACGTCACGATCCCGTCTCCAGGAAGGATAGTCGGTAGACGCGGAATTTGGCATTTCACTCGGGACCGCGCCGCCGCGAACGCACGGTCCCACGGGTCCTGTGCCACGGCCCGTCCACCCATTCCACGCCTACACTTTTCATCGAGCGTTCTCCCCAAACGTCGGTTCCCCTCGACGAACGAGGCGGCGGTTTCGCTGTTCCGCGCCTTTTGAAGCGGCGGGCGGGGTGCCAAGGCCGGTTTCCTGCAAGACCAGCCCACGTCCTGCTTCGCCCGCGCCCGCCAACAAGGTGTCCTGCCGATCGAGGCGGCCGAGGCCCTCCACACCGCCGCCAAGCGAGGCCCGCCCGAGGCCCAGTTCGTCTGGGGAATGATGCTGTTGAGCGGCGACGGCGCCTCCGAGGACTCGGCGCAGGCCCTGCCATGGATCGAAAGGGCCGCGGCCCAGCGGCATGCCCAAGCCGTGGAACCGCTCCACTACATGCTCAGCCAAGCCGAACCGATGGCGTGACGAGTGGGGGGCGATGGTGGAGACGGGTCGGGCCCGGAGGGCGGCCCGTTTTCCTGCCTCCGGTCGAGGCGAACGGCGGAAAAATGCCGGATCGCGATCCAGTCAGCGCCAACGCTTGAAACCCCGGAAATCGGGAGGGCGCTTCTCCAGGAAGGCATCGCGTCCCTCCTGGGCCTCCGGTGTCTGATAGAACAGCCCCGTGGCGATTCCGGCCAGCTCCTGGATCCCGGCCAGCCCGTCAGTGTCGGCGTTGAAAGCCGCCTTGAGCGCGCGCAGGGCCGTGGGGCTCAACTTCAGCATCTCCTGGCACCAGGCCACGGTCTCGGCCTCCAGCCGTTCCAGCGGCACCACGGCGTTGATCAGCCCCATGGCCAGCGCCTCGCGCGCATCGTACTGGCGGCACAGGAACCAGATCTCCTTGGCCTTCCTGAGCCCCACCGTGCGCGCCAGCAACGCGGCCCCCAGCCCGGCGTCGAAGCTGCCCACGCGGGGCCCGGTCTGGCCGAAACGCGCGTTGTCCGCAGCGATGGTCAGATCGCAGACCAGCTGCAGGACGTTGCCGCCGCCGATGGCGTAGCCGGCCACCATGGCCACCACCGGCTTGGGCAGGCGGCGGATCTGCATCTGCAGGTCCAGGACGTTCAGGGACTCGCCGCCCTGGGTGTCGGCGTAGCCCCCGTGCTCCCCCCTCATCCGTTGGTCGCCGCCGGAGCAGAACGCCTTGTCGCCTGCCCCGGTGAGAATGATCACGCCCACCTCGTCCCAGGTCTGGGCGTGGGCGAAGGCCCGGATCATTTCCGAGACGGTCTCCGGCCGGAAGGCGTTGCGCACCTCCGGGCGATCGATGGTGATCTTCGCCACGCCTTCCCAATGTTCGTAGCGAATGTCCGAGAAATCGAATCCCGGTATACGCCGCCAAGCGATTCGGCTCATTGCATCGCCTCGGCCCATTTCCAGCACGCCTGCCGCGCCTGCGCGCTGTGCACCGCATCCACGCGCACCTCGATCATCGCCGCCTTGCGCTTGCGACGGGCCACCAGCAGCGTCCGCCCGAAATCCTCGGCGTCCTCCACCCGCCGGTATGGCAACCCGAACAGATGGGCCGCGCGCTTCAGGGACCACGGTTGCGGCGTCCGCCACAATCGCTCGTGTTCCGGCAGCGCCGCCTGCGGCAAGAGATCGAAGATGCCGCCGCCACGGTTGTTGAACACCACCACGGTGACGTCCCGATCCGCCACCAGCCCAAGCCCGGTCAGATCGTGGAACGTGGCCAGGTCGCCCACCAGGGCGACCACCCCTTGGCGCCCGGCCTGCGCCACGCCCGCGGCCGAGGAGAGATTGCCGTCGATCCCGCTCAACCCACGCTGTCCGGTCAGGTGCAGGGCCCGCCCGCCTCCAGCCAGCACCGCATCCACGTCGCGGATCACCAGCGAGTTAGCGCAGAACACCCAGGTCCCCTCGTGCAGCGGCCCCGGCAGCGCTCTTAGCACCTGCCACTCCAGCGGCAACTCCGCCGCATGTTCCTCCAGCCATTCCGAGACTCGCGCCTCGTGCCCGAGGAAGGCCGAAGTCCAAGCCTTGGGAACCGGCGCCTCCACCACCGCCGCCAGCTCCCGGCACAGCCAGGCGGGACTGGCATGGATCACGCGGTGCGCGCGGTGCAATGGGTCCGGCCAGTCGCCCGCCTCCGTCACCAGCCAGTGCTCCGCCTCCGGATGCATGGCAAGGTAGTCACTGAGCGCGCGGGACACGGGCATGCGCCCCAGCCGCAACACCCATTCGGGGCCGGCGTCGCCCGCCCAGGCGGGGCCGCGCAGGAAAGCGTCGTAATGGCCCAGAACGTAGGTGCGGTCGTGGGTGCCGAAGCGCAGTCCGGAGAGGGGATCCGCCAGCACGGGGCATTCCAGACGGCCGGCCAGTTCCGCCACGGCACGCGCAAGCCCGCCGTCGTGGGCAGCCGGCCCGCACACGATGAGCCCACGCCGCCCACCCAGGCGCCCGGCCAAGGCCGCCACCCGGTCCGGCGGAAGCACCACGGCCGGGGAGGAGCGCATGACCGGGGAAGGCACCTTCGGCTGAACGCCCCGCGCATCCAGGGCATCGGCGTTGGGCAGCAGCGGCTCGCGAAACGGGACGTTCACGTGCACCGGCCCGCTCCGCGGCCAAAGCGCACGATCCACGGCCATGGCCGTGCGCTGCCCCACCGCCTCCAGGCCCGCCGGCCCGGGTGCACCCAGATCGAAAGCCGCCCGCACCGCGGGCCCGAACAGGCGCGGCTGCTCCGTGGTCTGGTTGGCGCCGCAGTGTTGCAGCTCCGGCGGGCGGTCGGCGCTGAACAGCACCAGCGGCACGCCCGCGG
>JALSSO010000136.1 GCA_026984215.1 Gammaproteobacteria bacterium
CAGCCCTTGGCAGACCATGAATCGACCGGGTTCCGGGGTCTTCAGGTCGGGTCTGAGGGCTGTGAGGTGAAAAATCATGAAGCTTCGCTCAAACAAGGGTGAGGTTCAGGGGTTGTTCAGAGGTTCCCTTGGTAGTCAACGTTGGGATCGAGCGACTTTCTGGACCTCGGCCTCTGCGATCAGCTCGGAGAGGACGTCTCTGGCGCGGAACAAAGGGTAACGCCTTCGGGGAATCTGATCGCACGGGACCCAACGGGCAGGCCAAGGCCGAGGGGGCGTGATCGATTTCTTGAACGAGTCGGCGGTGCGTTCGAATCATCGCGTGGGCACCAGCTGTGTAACATAGTCACAGACGCCGTGCCTCTACTGGGCGAGAATTCGTTCCACCGATCCCGGAGAGACAGGAGAGATTCCCATGAACAAGAACGTTGGAACCGTGGACAAGGTCATTCGCATCGTGGTGGGCCTGGCGATCATCGGCTGGGGCGTCTATGCCCAGAACTGGTGGGGGGCCATCGGGGCGATACCGCTGGTCACCGGGCTGCTGGGTTGGTGTCCAGCCTATTCGCTGGTCGGGATCCGCACCACGGGCGGATCTTCCTGAACCCCCCCTGTGCGTTTCCGCCCGCCGTGGCGGAGCGCTCCCCGGCGGACCGGCCCCGGGCGGGCCGGTCGCGCCGCCGTTGAAATCGGCTCGAGCGAACGCACATAACGGGTAGTCGTTTCATTCCGGCGTGGCGTTGACCGCAGGGTCCGGGCCGCGCAGACTTGCTCGATCCGTATCGACGAGCCGAACCATGGATATCGAGATCCCCAAAGACGAGGAACAGGCCCGCCCCGGGGGCGAAGGGCCCGGCATCGCGCGGGCCGACGACCTGCTGCCCTCGGTGATTCCCGTGCTGCCGCTGCGCAACCGGCCTTTCTTCCCGGGGCAGGCCATGCCCCTGGTGATCGACAAGGAAGCCTGGGGGCAGACGGTGCAGCAGGTGATCGAGTCCGAGCACCACGTGGTGGGCCTGGTGCTGATCCACGGGGACGACGCCGAGCACGCCACCACCGGTGATTTCCACCGCTGGGGCACGGCCTGCCGCGTTCACCAGGTGCACGAGCAGAAGGGCAAGCTCCAGGTGATGCTCACGGGGCTGCAGCGCTTCCGCATCGAGGAGTGGCTGCGGGTGGAGCGCCCGTATGTGGCCCGTGTGCGTTACTTCCGGGAAAAGGTCCCCGAGAACCCCGAAGTGGTCAAGCCCTATGCCCTGGCCATCATCAGCACGGTCAAGGAGCTGCTCCCGCTCAACCCCCTCTATGGTGAGGAGCTCAAGCTGTTTCTGGAGCACTTCGGCCCGGACGATCCTTCCCACATGGCCGACTTCGGCGCGAGCCTCACCAGCGCCAGCAAGGAGGAGCTGGAGGAGATCCTGGAGACGGTGGAGATCGTCCCGCGTCTGGAAAAGGCGCTGGTCCTGCTCACCAAGGAGCTGGAGCTGGCCAAGACGCAAAAAGAGATCCGCGAGCAGGTGGAGAAGGAGATGCAGGAGCGCCAGCGCGAGGTGTTCCTGCGCGAGCAGCTCAAGGTGATCCAGCGCGAGCTTGGCATCACCAAGGACGACCGCACCGCCGAGGTGGAGGAATTCCGCGCCCGCATCGAGAAGCTGGAGCTTCCCGAGGCGGCGCGCCAGCGCATCGATGAGGAGCTCAAGAAGCTTTCCGTGCTGGAGCCGGGCTCGCCCGAGTTCGGAGTCACGCGCAATTACCTGGACTGGCTCACCTCGCTGCCGTGGGGGGTGTACACGGAGGATGAACTCGACCTGGACCGGGCCCGCGAAATCCTGGACCGGGACCACGACGGCCTGGATGACGTCAAGGAGCGGATCCTCGAGTTCATCGCCGTGGGCCGGATGCGCGGCGAGGTGGGGGGGTCCATCCTGCTGTTCGTGGGTCCGCCGGGGGTGGGTAAGACCTCGCTCGGCCGCTCCATCGCCGAGGCCGTGGGGCGGCGGTTCTACCGTTTTTCCCTGGGCGGCATGCGCGACGAGGCCGAGATCAAGGGCCACCGGCGCACCTACGTGGGGGCCATGCCCGGCAAGTTCATCCAGGCCATCAAGGAAGCCGGGTCCGCCAACCCGGTGATCATGCTCGACGAGATCGACAAGATCGGCGCCTCGTTCCGGGGCGATCCGGCCTCGGCGCTGCTGGAGGTCCTCGACCCGGAGCAGAACAGCGAGTTCCTGGATCACTACCTGGACGTGCGTTTCGATCTGTCCAAGGTCTTGTTCATCTGCACGGCCAACCAGCTCGACACGATCCCGGGCCCGCTGCTCGACCGCATGGAGACCATCCGGCTGTCGGGTTATCTGGCCGAGGAGAAGCTGTTGATCGCCCGCAATCACCTGATCCCCAAGCAGCTCAGGGAGGCGGGTCTGCGCGAGCGGGGTGACGTGCGGATCGAGCCCGCCGCCCTGCGCAGAATCGTGGAGCAATACTCCCGCGAGGCCGGCGTCCGGCGCCTGGAGAAGTCCATCGCCACGGTGATCCGCAAGGCGGTGGTCAGGCTCGTGCGGGGTGAAAAGCCGCCCATCGTGGTGCGCGCCCGGGACGTGGAGGACTATCTGGGCTCGCCGCCGTATCAGAAGGAGAAGCGGTTGAGCGGCGTGGGGGTGGTCACGGGGCTGGCCTGGACCCCGCTCGGCGGGGCCACCCTCAGCGTCGAGGCCACCCGCATCCACCAGCTCGCCCGAGGCCTCAAGCTCACCGGCCAGCTGGGTGACGTGATGCGTGAATCGGCCGAAATCGCCTACGGCTACGTGATGGGCAACGCCGAGAAACTCGGCGCGCGCGCCGGCTACTTCGACAAGGCCATGATCCACCTGCACGTGCCGGCCGGCGCCACGCCCAAGGACGGCCCCAGTGCCGGAATCACCATGGCCAGCGCGCTGCTGTCGCTGGCGCGCGGCCGGCGCATCGTGCGCAACATCGCCATGACCGGCGAGATCACCCTGACCGGTCACGTGCTGCCGGTGGGCGGCATACGGGAGAAGCTCGTGGCCGCCAAACGCGCCGGGGTCAAGGAGGTGATCCTGCCCGCGGCCAACCGCGGCGACTATGCGGAGTTGCCGGAGACGGTACGCGAGGGGCTCGAGGTGCATTTCGTCTCGCGGTATCCCGAGGTGATCCCGTTGTTGTTCGACAAGGAGGCCGCGTGAGCCTGCCGAAGTTGGGACTCACCACCGGGGCCGGCGAGCGGCGGGCCGTTCCCGTGGAGGCGGTCTCCGCGCAGACCCTTCAGACGCACGTGGCGGGCGAAGCCCCCCTGCGGCGCTGGGTGGCGGCTCAGGGCTTCGAGGCCCGGGAGGGGACCTGGTTGGGCTGTCCCGGGCCGGATGGAGGGCTGGCCCGGGTGCTCGTGGGCGTGGATGAGGCGTGCCCGCCGCGCGCATTCGGGGCGCTGGCGCGGACATTGCCCGAGGGGGTGTACCGGCTCGGCGACGGCGCGGTGGCCGTGGATGCGGGTACGGCGGCCCTGTACTGGGGGCTGGGCGCCTATCGCTACACGGCCTACAAGGAAGAGGAGGCCGGCTGCCGCGCCCTGTGGATGGTGCCGGACGCCGATGCCGGGGTGGTGCGTAGGCGTCTGGAGGCCGTCTACCAGGTGCGCGATCTCATCAACACGCCGGCCTCGGACCTCATGCCCGGACAACTGGCCGCGGCGGCCCGCGATCTCGCCGAGCCGTTCGGCGCCATGGTGGACGAGATCGTGGGCGAGGCCCTGGCCGGGGCCGGTTACCCCATGGTCTACGCGGTGGGGCAGGCCAGCCACCACGCCCCGCGGGTGGTGAGGCTCACGTGGGGGCGGTCCGGGCCGCTGCTGGCGGTGGTCGGCAAGGGGGTGTGTTTCGACAGCGGCGGGCTGGACCTCAAGACCGCCCAGGGCATGCGGCTGATGAAGAAGGACATGGCCGGGGCGGCCCAGGCGCTGGGTCTGGCGCGGTTGGTCATGGGGGCGGATCTGCCGGTGCGGCTGCAGGTGTGGATCCCGGCGGTGGAGAATGCCGTGGCGGGCAACGCCCTGCGGCCGGGCGATGTCTTGCGGGCCCGTGACGGCACCACCGTGGAGATCGACAACACCGACGCCGAAGGGCGTCTGATCCTGGCCGACTGTCTGGCGGCGGCCGGCGAGGCGCGGCCCGATCTGATCGTCGATTTCGCCACCCTGACCGGCGCGGCGCGGGTGGCGTTGGGTACGGAACTCCCGGCCCTGTTCTGCAGCGACGAGGCCCTGGCGCGCGAGCTGGCGGCCGTGGCCGACGAGGTGGACGACCCGGTGTGGCCCCTGCCCCTGCACACGGCCTACCGCTACCTGCTCGACAGCGAGGTGGCTCAAATCAAGAACTGCTCCAGCGAGCCCTATGCGGGCGCGATCACCGCGGCCCTGTTCCTGCGGGCCTTCGTCCCAGAGGCCGTGCCGTGGGTCCATCTGGACTTCATGGGTTGGAACCTGCGCGAGCGCCCGGGTCATCCCAAAGGGGGCGAGGCGCAAGGGCTCCTTGGCTTGTTCGCCTGGCTGGAGCGGCGCTACGCATGACGGCCGCCGGCGCCGGCGGGCGCCGCTTCTGCGTGGCGCCCATGCTGGACTGCACCGACCGGCATTTCCGTTATTTCGCCCGCCGGCTCTCGCGGCACGCCTGGCTGTATACCGAGATGGTCCCCGCGCAGGGACTGTTGCGGGCCGACCCGCGTCGTTGGCTGGCCCACGACCCTGACGAGCATCCGGTGGCCTTGCAGCTCGGCGGCTCGGACCCCGATGCTCTGGCCGAGGCCGCGGCGCTGGGCGAGGCGGCGGGGTTCGCCGAGATCAATCTCAACGTGGGGTGTCCCAGCGACCGCGTTCAGGCCGGCCGCTTCGGCGCCTGCCTCATGGCCGAGCCGGAGCGCGTCGCCGAGTGCGTGGCCGCCATGACGGCGCGGGTGCGCGTCCCGGTCACGGTCAAATGCCGCATCGGCATCGATCGACGGGACCGCTACGAGGATCTGCTGCGGTTCGTGCGCACCGTGGCCGACGGCGGCTGCCGCACCTTCATCGTACACGCCCGCAAGGCCTGGCTTCAGGGGCTGAGCCCCAAGCAGAACCGCACCCTGCCGCCGCTGCGCCACGCACGGGTCGCGCGGCTCAAGCGCGAGCTGCCCCGGCTGGAGATCATTCTGAACGGGGGGCTGCGCGACCTGCAGGCGGCCCGCGCCTGGCTCGACCGTGTGGATGGGGTCATGCTGGGTCGCGCGGTGGCCGAGGCGCCCTGGCTGCTGGCCCGGGTCGATCCGTTGTTCCACGGCCGGCCGGCCCCGGTGGCCTCGCGGCACGAGGCCCTGGCCGCCTACCTCCCCTACGCGCAGGCCCAGGTGGCCGCCGGCGTTCCGCCGCGGCGGGTGCTGCGGCCCCTGATCGGCCTGTTCCAGGGCCTGCCAGGCGCCCGGGCCTGGCGCGGCTGGATCACCCGCGCGCCCGACCTGGACCGCTTGCTGGACCGGGCGCCCCCGGAAGAGGCCGCGGCCGGTGGTTGCAAGCGGCTGGCGCAAGGGAGAAACTGAACGCCATGTCCATCCAGGAGGCCCCACTCCATGGCCCGCCGCCCGCCCGGCCCCCGGCGTCCCCCCGGGGGCAAGATCGACCGCGAGAAGCTCGACCGTGTCGTGGCCCAGGCCCGCAAGGACGCCGAGGCCCGCATGCGGGGCTATCGTGAACAGTCCCTGCGGATCCATCCCTGGGTCTGCGCCCGCTGTGGTCGGGAGTTCACGCGCGAGAACCTGCACGAGCTCACCGTGCATCACAAAGACCACAACCACGACAACAATCCGCCCGACGGCAGCAACTGGGAAAATCTCTGCCTTTACTGCCACGACTGGGAACACCAGAAGTATTCCTACGCGGTCAAGGGCGCCCACGCCGATTTCGGCCTCACCGGACGGACCGACCACCCCCCGGAGGCCGCCACGCACAACCCCTTCGCGGGGCTGAAGGACCTTCTGAACAAGAAGGGTTGATCTCCGGGAGATCGCGTGCACGGCCACGCCCACCACCACGGCTCCGACTCCATCGCCTCCGGTGCGCGCCTGTTCTGGGTGATGCTGCTCAACGTGGCGATCACCGGGGCCCAAGTGGTGGGTGGGGTGCTTTCCGGCAGCCTGGCGCTGCTGTCGGACGCCCTGCACAACGGCAGCGACGTGGTGGCCCTGGCGCTGGCTTGGGCGGCGGCCCGGATCAAGCGCCGTCCGCCCACGGAACACTACACCTTCGGCATGAAGCGGGTGGAGATCCTGGCGGCGCTGTTCAATGCGGCCACGCTGATCGGGGTCTCCGTGTTTCTCCTGGTCGAGGCGGTGGGGCGCCTGCGGGCGCCGCCGCCCGTGGCGCCGGGCATCGTCATCGCGCTGGCGGGGTTGGGTCTGGTGGTCAACTCGGCTTCGGCCTGGATCCTCCACGCGGGCGCGCGTCATGACCTCAACGTCCGGGCTGCCTGGCTGCACCTGGCGGGCGACGCCGCCACCAGCGCGGCCGTGCTGGCCGGCGGGCTGGCCATGTTGCGGTGGGGTGTCTGGTGGCTGGACCCGGCCATCACGATCGCCATTTCCGCCTGGCTGTTGCACCAGAGCTGGCGCATCGTACGCCACGGGGTGGACGTGGTGCTCATGGCCGTGCCGCCCACCCTCTCGCTGGAGGAGATCCGCGCGGTGTTGGCCGAGCTGCACGGGGTAGAGGACGTGCATCACATCCATTTGTGGCAGCTCGACGGGACCCAGATCCACTTCGAGGCCCACGTGCGGGTGGCCGCCGAGACCACCGTGGCCGACACCGACCGCATCCGCGACCGGATCGGCCGCCTGCTGCACGAGCGCTTCGGGATCGAACACGTGACCCTGCAGTTCGAGTCCAGGGCCTGCGCGGCATGAGGACGCCGGATCAGGGACGGTGGGCGTGCTGGCGTTGCCGCGCCTGGCGGACGAGCCGTTGGTAGCTTTCCAGCCGGCGGGGGTCGATCCCGCCGGCCTGGGCCGCGGCGATCACGGCGCAGCCGGGTTCCACGGTGTGGGTGCAGTCGGGAAAGCGGCACCGCCCGAGATAGGGGGCGAACTCGCGGAACCCTCGCTGCAGGGCGCGCGCGTCGAAGGCCGGTGGTTCGAAATCGCGCACGCCCGGCGAGTCGATGAGCCGGCCGCCTTGGGGCAGGGTGTAGAGCGTGGCGCGCGTGGTGGTGTGCCGGCCCGTGCCGTGGGCCGCGGAGACGGCGCCGATGCGGATCTCGAGGTCCGGGAGCAAGGCCTTGACCAGCGCCGATTTGCCGACCCCGGAGGGCCCGACGAGGATGCTGGTGCGGTCGCGCAGCCGGTCGCGCAGCGCGTCCAGGCCCTGGCCGGTGAGGGCGCTGGTGCGCAACACGGGATAGCCGATGCGCCGGTAGACCTCGATCCGTTCCGCGGTCTCGTCGCCGCAGGGCAGATCGGTCTTGTTGAGCAGGACGGCCGCCTCGGCCGGCAGGTTCTCGGCGGCCACCAAGTAGCGGTCCACCATCCCCCAGTTGGGCGGCGGCCGGCAGGCCGAGACCACCACCATCTGGTCCACGTTGGCGGCGATCACCCGGGGCCGTCCGTGCCGGTCGTGGCGCGTGACGGCGTTGTGCCGCGCAAGGACCTCGGTGACCACGCAGCCGCGGTCGGTGTGCTCCAGGGCGACGCGGTCCCCGCAGACGATGCGCTCCAGCCGCCGCCGGGAGCGGCATCGGCGGACCCGCCCCGCCGCCTCCATCACCAGAAGCTCGGCACCGAAGCGGGTCACCACGGTGCCGAGTGCGCTGCTCACTTGGCGGGGAACTTGTAGAACTCGCGGTTGAGATAGGCCGCCACGTCCGCCACGTCCTCGGGGAACCACTTGAGGCCCAGGGACTGGTCGCAACGATTGATCTGCTTGAGCAACGCCTCGTAGGACTTCACCCGACGGTCCTTGCGCTTGTAGAGCAGGGTGCCGTCCCCGCCGACCATGCCGCTGTGGCAGTCGATGCAGTATTGGTCGTGGAGCTGTTTGCCCCGGGCGGCATCGGCCGCCCAGGCCGCCTGGACCGCGAGCGCCAGCAGCGCCCCGGTGAGCATCAAAATCTTTTGCATCCGCATTGGAATCTCGATTCCGGTTTCCGGTGGCGAAATGATACGGTAGGCGGCTCACGCCACCCAAGCGCGGCAGGATTCGGCACATGGGAGAAGAGCACAAACCGTCCGAGTATCTCGTCTGGATCGATCTGGAAATGACCGGTCTGGACACGGTCCGCGACACCATCATCGAGATCGCCACCCTGGTGACGGACAACGACCTGAACGAGGTGGCCGAAGGGCCGGTGCTGGCCATCCACGTGTCCGACGAGGTGCTGGCGGCCATGGACGAGTGGAATACCCGGCAGCACACCAAATCGGGATTGGTCGAGCGGGTGCGCGCCAGCCGCGTGAGCCTGGAGGAGGCCGAGCAGGCCACGCTCGCCTTCCTCAAGCGGTACTTGCCCGAGGGTGCCTCGCCCATGTGCGGCAACAGCATCTGCCAGGACCGGCGATTCCTGGCGCGCCAAATGCCACGGCTGGAGGCCTTTTTCCACTATCGCAACCTGGACGTGAGCACGCTCAAGGAGCTGGCCCGGCGCTGGGCGCCGGAGGTGGCCAAGGCGTTCAAGAAGGACACCCGGCACCGGGCCCTGGACGACATCCGCGAATCCATCGCCGAGCTGAGGCACTACCGGCAACACCTGCTCCGGCTGCCGTGACCGCTGCGTTCACCCGTTGCGGTTGACCGTCAGCGGCGCATAGCCGCCGGTGTTCGGCTGTGGCGTGAGCACGGTGGGGATCCCGTCGAGCGCCGGATCGCGGCCGGGATGATCGAGGGTGTAGTGCAGGCCGCGGCTCTCCCGGCGCCACAGGGCCGAGCGGATGATGAGATCGGCCACCACCACCAGGTTGCGCAGCTCGATCAGGTCGCTGTTCACCCGGAAGTGGCTGTAGTATTCGTCGATCTCCTCCATGAGCAGCGCGGTGCGGCGGCGGGCCCGTTGCAGGCGCTTGGTGGTGCGCACGATGCCCACGTAGTCCCACATGAACCGGCGCAGCTCGTCCCAGTTGTGGGAGACCACCACCAGCTCGTCCGGTTCGGTGACCCGGCTCTCGTCCCAGGGCGGAATCTCGATGTGTGGGGCGGGCTCCTCGAGCCGTCCGGAGATGTCCTCGGCCGCCGCCATGCCGAACACCAGGCATTCCAGCAGGGAATTGCTGGCCAGGCGGTTGGCCCCATGCAGGCCGGTGCAGGCGACCTCCCCGGCGGCGTAGAGGCCTTCCAGGTCGGTGCGCGCGTGCAGATCGGTGACCACCCCGCCGCAGGTGTAGTGGGCGGCGGGCACCACCGGAATGGGCTGGCGGGTGATGTCGATGCCGAGTTCCAGGCAGCGCCGGTGGATGGTGGGGAAGTGACCGCGGATGAACGCCGCCGGCTTGTGCGTGATGTCCAGGTAGACGCAGTCCAGCCCCAACCGCTTCATCTCGTGGTCGATGGCGCGGGCCACGATGTCGCGCGGGGCCAGCTCCGCGCGCGGGTCGAAGCGGGGCATGAAGCGGGTCCCATCCGGCAGGCGCAGGAGCCCGCCCTCGCCGCGCACCGCCTCGCTGATCAGGAAGGTGCGCGCCTCGGGATGGTACAGGCAGGTCGGATGGAATTGGTTGAACTCCATGTTGGCCACCCGACACCCCGCGCGCCAGGCCATGGCGATGCCGTCGCCCGAGGAGGTGTCCGGATTGCTCGTGTAGAGATAGACCTTGCTGGCCCCGCCCGTGGCCAGGACCACGAACCGCGCGGCGAAGGCATGGACACGCCGGGCGTCGCGGTCCAGGACGTAGGCCCCGATGCAGCGGTTCTCGTGCGAGCCCAGCTTGCGGGTGGTGATGAGGTCGATGGCGATGTGGCGCTCGAACAGGGCGATGTTCGCGTGCGATCTGGCCTGCTCCACCAGGGTGGTTTCCAAGGCCTTGCCCGTGGCGTCGGCCACGTGGGCCACCCGCCGGTGGGAGTGCCCCCCCTCGCGGGTGAGGTGGAGGCCACGGCCGGCGGCGCGTTCCCGAGTGAAGTCCACCCCCAGGTCCATGAGCCAGCGGATGCAGGCCGGGCCTCGCTCCACGGTGTAACGCACGGCCTGCTCGTCGCACAGCCCGGCGCCCGCCTCCAGGGTGTCGCGTACGTGCGCCTCGATGCTGTCCTGCCGGTCGAGCACCGCGGCGATGCCGCCCTGGGCGTAGAAGGTGCAGCCCTCGGTGATGCGATCCTTGGCCAGGACCGCCACCCGCGCCCGCGGGGCCAGGCTCAAGGCCAGGGCGAGTCCCGCGGCACCACTGCCGACGACCAGCACGTCGAACGAACGGGGGGTGGGCGTGTTCGGGGCGGGCATTGTGAGAAGCTATTCTGACATAATCACCGCGGCGGCGTTTTCGGGCCGGCGAGCGTGGGGGTCAGTCGATCTTTTTCAACGTACGGACACGAACTCATGGGCATGGTGGTGGTCAATTGCTGTAGGCGGCCGGGCGTGCCTCGCGCCGGGTGTGCCCGATGAGCGAGCGTGACGAGGACGCGGCGCTGGTCCGGCGCGTCCAGGCCGGGGACCGCCGGGCCTTCGATGCGTTGGTGCGCAAGTATCAGCAGAAGATCCTTCAGCTGATCATGCGCTACGTGCACGATCCGGAGGCCGCGCAAGACGTGGCGCAGGAGGCGTTCATCAAGGCCTACCGGGGCCTGAAGGGGTTTCGCGGTGACAGCGCGTTCTATACCTGGCTGTACCGGATCGCGATCAACGCGGCGAAGAACTATCTGGCGTCGAAGGCGCGCAAGGTCCCGGATTCGGACGTGGAGACCTCCGATGCCGAGCTCATGGAGGGCGCCGACTCCATGCGCGACCAGGGCACGCCCGAACGCGAATTGCTGAGCGATGAGATCAAACGTACAGTATTGCGCGCCGTGGAAGAGCTGCCGGAGGATCTGCGCACCGCCATCACGCTACGCGAGGTGGAAGGGATGAGCTACGACCAGATCGCCGAGGCCATGGGTTGTCCGATCGGAACGGTGCGTTCGCGCATCTTCCGGGCGCGCGAGGCGATCGATCGCCACTTGGAGCCCCTGTTGCGCGAATCGGCGCGCCGGGGCGGGAAAAAAGCGGAAAGCCAGGCATGAGGGATCTTCCATGAGCGCATCGGGCCCCGAGACCGACCGGGAGGTGCTTTCGTCCTTCGCCGACGGGGAATGCACCGAATTCGAGTGCCGCCTGGCCGTGCGGCGGCTGGTGGAGAGCGAGGCCGAGCGCCACCGGCTGGAGCGGTATCAGCTCATCGGGGCGGTGCTCCGAGAGGAGCACCTGGTGCGGGTGGATACGGCCTTCGCCGACCGGGTGATGGCGCGCCTGGACTCGGAAGGGGCGGTGGAGGAGATGCCGCCTGCGGTGGGCAAAAAACCCCCGGCACGGGCCACCCGGTACTGGCGCTCGGCGGGTGGGGTGGCGCTGGCGGCCACCGTCGCGGCGGCCACCGTGCTCGGGGTGCGCGCCCTGACTTCCATGCGGCCCGCCGCGGAGCCGGCCCCGGCGCAACTTGCCGAGCGCCCGCGGCACACCCCCCGGCCCGGGATGCCTCCGCCGGTGGACGTGGCCCTGCCGGAATCGCCCGAGCTTGCGGACTATCTGGTCCATCACGCCGGTTTCGCGCCCATGCGCAGCACGCTGCCCTACGCCCGGGTGGTCGGCTACGATCTCCCCGCCCGCTGACCCGGCATGCGGGTTTCCAGGGTGTTGCTGGGTCTGGTGAGCCTGCTGCCGCTTGCGGCGGTGGCGGTCGACGACGAGGTCAAGGCCTGGTTCGAACGGGCGGCGCGGGCGGCCGAAGAGCGCAATTACGAAGTGGTCATGGTCTTCGAGCGCGACGAGCGCTTGCAGACCCTGCACGTGGTCCACGGCTATGACGCCGGCCAGGTGCGCGAGCGCATCGAATCGCTGGACGGACGGCCGCGGGAGGTGGTTCGGTTGGACGGCCGGATCACCTGCAACGTGGGCGGCGGTGTGCACGTGCTGGTGGGGCGCGGGCACCAGCGGCAGGGGATGCACGTGGCCTTGGGCGCCGATCCCGATGCGCTCAGTGCGTGGTATGCCTTCGCGCTGGGGTCCGAGGACCGGGTGGCCGGAAGGAGCTGCCGCAAGCTCCGTATCGAACCCCGCGACGATTACCGCTACGGGTATCGCCTGTGTCTGGATGCCGAATCCGCGCTGCCGTTGCGCTCGGAGGTGGTCGATCGCTCGGGCCACGTGCTCGAGCGCATGATCGTCACCCGGCTCGAGCTGTATTCCGAGCCCCTGCCGTCCGAACGGTTCGCCGCGCGTTGGTCACGTGAGCATCCTTCCCAAGGGGACGGGGCCGGGGTCGCCGATGCGGCGGCGGACACCTCAGAGGTCACCTGGCGGATCGCGCGCCTGCCGCCCGGCTACGAGGTCGTCGAGCGCGGCCGCTATCCGGTGGCCGGCGGTCACGTGGCGGTGCATCACATCGTGGTCTCCGACGGTCTGGCGGCGGTGTCGGTGTTCGTGCGGCCCCAGATCGAGGGGTTGTTCCAGGGCCTCAAGTACGCCGGCGCCATGCACGTGCTGGGGCTGTCGCGTCCCCCCGATCACATCACGGTGATGGGCGAGGTGCCGCCGGTGGTGGTCCGCATGATCGGCGAATCCCTGCAGCGGGTGGAAGGCGATGATTGAACAGCCGGCCCGGGTGGTGGCGGTGGACGGGCCCTATGCCTGGGTGGAATCCGAGCGCACCTCCGCTTGCGGACAGTGCAGCGC
Source organism: Gammaproteobacteria bacterium (assembly GCA_026984215.1). GTDB lineage: Bacteria > Pseudomonadota > Gammaproteobacteria > JAJDOJ01 > JAJDOJ01 > JALVEU01. The sequence continues at coordinate 12,885 of JALSSO010000136.1, forward strand.
CAAAGGGAGCTGCGCAAGCGGGGCGCTGGCTCGGCTGCTCGGCCGTCGTTCGGTGCGGCTGCGGGCGCTGAACCGTGCCGCGGCCGTGGTGGGGGACCGGGTCACCATCGGCATCGACGAGGGTGTCCTGCTGCGCGGAGCGCTGCTCATGTACGGGCTCCCGCTGGCGGGCCTGCTCGCGGCCGCCGCCACCGGCCTCGCCATCTGGGGCGAGGCCGCCAGTGTCCTGGCCGGTGGGGCCGGGCTCGCGGCCGGATTCCTGTTCGTCCGCCACCGCACGCGCCGAGCGGCCGAACGGGGGCTGCCCGTGGTGCTGTCCCGTTCTCCGGCATCCGGTCGCAGTCGGTAAGGCCCGGCGCGGCGCGCGCCCGGCGAGTATAATTCCCCGCTTTGACTCGTCCGCAGGCCCCGTGCGGGCTCCGTGCGGTCGTTACGCCATGGATCATATTCGCAACTTCTCCATCATCGCGCACATCGACCACGGCAAGTCGACGCTCGCCGACCGTTTCATCCAGGTCTGCGGGGGTCTCAGCGAGCGCGAGATGCAGGCGCAGGTGCTGGATTCCATGGATCTGGAACGTGAGCGGGGCATCACCATCAAGGCCCAGAGCGTCTCGCTGCGCTACGCGGCGCGGGACGGTCGCGTCTACGAGCTCAATTTCATCGACACGCCGGGGCACGTGGACTTTTCCTACGAGGTCTCGCGGTCGCTGGCGGCCTGCGAGGGGGCGCTGCTGGTGGTGGACGCCTCCCAAGGGGTCGAGGCCCAGAGCGTGGCCAACTGCTACACCGCCATCGAGCAGGGGCTGGAAGTGCTGCCCGTGCTCAACAAGATCGATCTGCCCTCTGCCGATCCGGAGCGGGTGGCGGCCGAGATCGAGGAGGTGATCGGCATCGACGCCACCGACGCCGTGAGGGTCAGCGCCAAGACGGGGCAGGGGGTGGAGGCGCTGCTCGAGCGCATCGTGCGGGACATCCCGCCTCCCCAAGGCGAACCCGGAGCGCCGCTCAAGGCCTTGATCGTGGATTCTTGGTTCGACCCCTACGTGGGGGTGATCGCGCTCGTGCGGGTGGTCGATGGGGCGCTCGCCCCGGGACAGAAGATCCAGGCCATGAGCTCGGGCGCGGTGTACCAAGTGGAGAAGGTGGGGGTTTTCACCCCCAAGCGCGAGGAACGTGAGCGGTTGGAGACCGGGGAGGTGGGTTTCGTCATCGCCGGCATCAAGGACATCGAGGGCGCCCGGGTGGGCGACACCTTCACCGACGCCAGGCGCCCGGCCGCCGAACCCCTGCCGGGTTTCCGCGAGATTCGGCCCAAGGTGTTCGCGGGCCTGTACCCGGTGCGTTCCGACGACTACGAGGCCTTCCGCGAGGCCCTGCAGAAGCTGCGCCTCAACGATGCCGCCCTGGTCTTCGAACCCGAGTCCTCCGAGGCGCTGGGTTTCGGCTTCCGCTGCGGTTTCCTGGGCATGCTGCACATGGAGATCGTGCAGGAACGCCTGGAGCGCGAGTATGGACTGGAGCTCATCACCACCGCCCCGACGGTGGTCTATCAGGTGGAGACCACGGCCGGCCGGGTGCTGGAGATCCACAACCCCTCGGAGTTGCCGCCCCCGAACAAGATCGCCGAGATCCGTGAGCCCATCATCCGCGCCTCCATCCTCGTGCCCCACGACTACGTGGGGCCGGTGATGGGTTTGTGCGTGGACAAGCGCGGCGTGCAGAAGCGCATGCACTATCACGGCAGTCAGGTGCTGTTGGAATACGAGCTGCCGCTTTCGGAAGTGGTGCTGGACTTCTACGACCGGCTCAAGTCGGTGAGCCGGGGCTATGCCTCGTTCGACTACGAGCACGCCCACTTCCAGGCCGCGCCCCTGGTCAAGCTGGACATCCTCATCAACGGGGAACGGGTGGATGCCCTGTCGGTGATCGTGCACCGGGACTCGGCCCAGGCGCGCGGTCGCGAGCTGGCCGAGCGCATGCGCGAGATCATCCCGCGCCAGATGTTCGACGTGGCCATCCAGGCGGCCATCGGCTCGCAGATCATCGCCCGCACCACGGTCAAGGCGCTGCGCAAGAACGTCACCGCCAAATGCTACGGGGGCGACGTGACCCGCAAGCGCAAGCTGCTCGAGAAACAAAAGGCCGGCAAAAAGCGCATGAAACAGATCGGCAGGGTGGAGATCCCCCAGGAGGCCTTCCTCGCCGTGCTCAAAGTGGAGAACAAATAGGATGCAACAACAATGAACCTCGAACTGATCCTGACCCTGGCCACGGCGGTCACCGGGCTCGTCTGGCTCGTCCATGTCCTGCTGCACCGGGGCGAGAAGCCCAAGGACAAGCGGCGCGAGCCATGGTACGTGGAATATTCCCGGTCCTTCTTTCCCGTGCTGCTGATCGTTCTGCTGCTGCGCTCCTTCGTGGCCGAGCCGTTCCGCATCCCGTCCGGTTCCATGATGCCCACGCTGCTGGTGGGGGACTTCATCCTGGTCAACAAGTTCGCCTACGGCCTGCGCCTTCCGGTGCTGCACACCAAATTCCTGGAGGTGGGCGAACCACAACGGGGTGACGTGGCGGTGTTCCGCTACCCCCGCAACCCCAAGGAGGACTACATCAAGCGCATCGTGGGCCTGCCGGGCGACCGCATCGGCTACTACGACAAAACCGTCTACGTGAACGGCAAGCCGATGCCGCAGTGGGTCGTCGGGGTCTACCACGGGGTGGGCTCGGGCAAGGTGATGACCGGCGCCGAGGAGCGCATCGAGGACCTGGAAGGACGCATGCACCACATCCTGATCCGGCCGGACCGGCTCAACGTGGAGGGCGAGTACGTGGTTCCGGAAGGCCATTATTTCGTGCTGGGCGACAACCGGGACAACAGCAACGACAGCCGGTTCTGGGGCTTCGTCCCCGAGGAAAATCTGGTCGGAAAGGCCTTTATAATCTGGCTCAATTGGGACATCTCCGGCGGGGTCTTCGATCCCAGCCGGATCGGGACCAAGATCCAATGAGGGGGGTGGGGAGATGCTGAATCCATCGTGGCGGGCGCAACGGGGCATGTCCATCTGGTTGTGGCTGTTCGTGTTGGCGGTGTTGGGCTACACGATCATGATGGGGGTGCGGCTGGCGCCCTGGTACTTCGAGGCCCTCTCGGTGAAGAAGATCGTCGAGGACGTGGCCCGGGAGTACCGTGGCAAGGACGTGAGCAAGCGGGAACTCTGGTCCACGATCAACAAGCGGCTGGACATCAACCAGATCGACAAGGTCAATCGCGAACACTTCAAGGTGGTGCGCGAGGGCAAACAGAAGCTCATCGTCATCCAGTACGACATCCAGCAGCACCTCATCGGCAACCTGGACGCCCTCATGCACTTCAAATTCGCCGCGCCGCTGACCGGTCCGCCGGCCGGATGAGCCGGGCCTCCCTGGAGCGACTGCTCGGCCCCGATCTGGTCGGGGACGCCTTGGTCGAGGAGGCGCTCACGCACCGCAGCGCCGCCCGCCGGCACAACGAACGGCTCGAATTCCTGGGCGATGCGGTGCTCGAACTCGTGGTGAGCGAGTTCCTCTACCGCCGGTTTCCCACGGCCGACGAGGGCGACCTCAGCCGGCTGCGTGCCCATCTGGTGCGGAAGGAGACCCTGGCGGCCCTGTCACGCGAGCTGGATCTCGGCGCGCATGTCCATCTGGGCCCGGGCGAGCGCAAGTCCGGAGGGCATCGCCGCGACACCATCCTGGCCGATGCACTGGAGGCCCTGATCGGCGCGGTGTACCTGCGCGGGGGGCTGGCGGCGGCGCGGGAGTTCGTGCTGGCGCTGTGGCGCCCGCGGTTGGAGGCCTTGCCCGACGCCGGCTCGCTCAAGGACCCCAAGACCCGCCTGCAGGAACTCCTGCAGGCCCGGCGTCTACCGCTGCCCGAATACGAACTGCTGGAGGTGCGCGGCGCCGAGCACGAGCGCAGCTTCCACGTGGCTTGCCGTGTTCCGGGCGGCGGCATGGAGGCCGAAGCCTGGGGCAGCAGCCGCAAACGGGCCGAACAGTCCTGTGCCGCCGCACTCTTGCACCGCATCGAGGGTCCAACCCCCCGGGAGCCATGAACCATCCGAAGCCCCATTCCGTTTCCCCCCGCACGCCGGCCCCGCCGGGAAAGTCTCCCACGCGCAGTGGATATGTGGCCATCGTGGGACGGCCCAACGTCGGCAAGTCCACCCTGCTCAACCGGCTGGTGGGCGTGAAGCTCGCTTCCACCGCACCCAAGCCACAGACCACCCGACACAACGTCACGGGCATCCTCACCGAGGAGGACACGCAGATGGTGTTCGTAGACACGCCCGGCATCCATCGAGGCGGCCGGCGCTTGCTGAACCGGGTCCTCAACGAGGCGGCCCTGGCGGCGCTGCAGCAGGTGGATCTGGCGGTGTTCGTGGTGGACCGTACCCGGTGGACGGACGAGGATGCCTATGTGTTGGAGCGCATCCGCGAGAGCGGGCGGCCCACCATCGCGGTGGTCAACAAGGTGGACGCGGTGGACAAGCGGGCCTTGTTGCCGACGCTGGAGGCCCTGCGCGCCCGTCATGAGTTCGCGGCCTATGTGCCGGTCTCGGCCCGGCGCGGAACCAATCTCGACGCGCTCAAGGCGGAGATCCGCTCGCGCCTGCCCGAGGGGCCGTTCCTTTATCCGGAGGATCAGGTCTCCAGCCGCAGCGAGCGGTTCATCGCCGCCGAACTGATCCGCGAGCAGCTCGTGCGCACCCTGCGCGACGAGGTGCCCCATGCGGTCTACGTGGAGATCGAGTCCATGGAGGAACGGGCCTCTCTGGTGGCCATCGGCGCGGTGATCTGGGTCGAGCGGTCCTCTCAACGGGCCATCGTGATCGGCCGTGGAGGGGCGATGCTCAAGAAGATCGGCACGCGCGCGCGCCGCGCTCTGGAGTCGTTGTTCGGCAGGCAGGTGCATCTGGATCTCTGGGTCAAGGACAAGGCGGGCTGGCAGGACAATCCGAGCGTGCTCGCCGGGTTCGACACCACCGGCTTTTGAAAGCGTCGTGCGCGTGGAACGCGAGCCGGCCTGCGTGCTGCACACGCGCCCGTGGCGGGAGACCAGCCTGTTGTTGGAAGTGCTCACGCCAGGCCATGGACGCGTGGGTCTGATCCAGCGTGCCGCCCGAGGTGGGCGGCGCGCGCCGGCGGCCCGGCCGTTTCGCCTGCTGCGCATGGACTGGCGGGGCCGCGGCGATCTGCCCACCGTGACCCAGGCCGAACTGCTGGAACCCTTTCCCGGGCTCACGGGGCTTGCGGCGGTCTGCGGTCTGTACGTCAACGAGCTCACGCTGCGCCTGCTGCCCCGGGGACTGCCCGTGCCGGAGTTGTTTCCCGTCTACTGCCGGTCCTTGACCGAACTGGGCCATGGCGCGCCACCGGATGTCGTCCTGCGCCGGTACGAGCTCCACCTGCTCCGGGCGTTGGGTTATGCCCCCGTGCTGGAGCGCGATGCCCGGGGGCGGGCGGTGTCGGCGCGCGGCCGATACCGCTACGATAGGGAGCGGGGGCTGGTTCCCGTGCCCGCCGGGGGCGGGGGGCCGCTGATCTCCGGGGACACGGCGCTGGCGCTGGCGAACGGGCGGTTGGGGAACGCGGCCCAGCGCCGCGAGGCCCGGGATCTGCTACGCCATCTGTTGGATCCGTTGCTGGGCGAGCGACCGTTGCACAGCCGGGCGCTCCTCCACCGCTTGCAGGCGGCCCGGCGTAACGAAAGTTCATAGGGGCCTTCCTCATGACCGAACACATCCGACTCGGGGTCAATCTCGACCACGTGGCCACCATCCGTCAGGCGCGCGGCACACGCTATCCGGATCTCATGGAGGCGGTACGGGTGGCCGAGGCGCATGGGGCCGATGGGATCACCCTGCATCTGCGCGAGGACCGCCGCCACGTCCAGGACGAAGACGTATTCGCCGCCCGCCGCGTGGTGACCACCACGCTCAACATGGAGATGGCCGCCACCGAGGAGATGATCTACGCCGCCGAGGCGGTCGGCCCCGATTTCTGCTGCCTGGTGCCGGAGCGGCGCGAGGAACTGACCACCGAGGGCGGATTGGACGTGGTCGGACAACGCAGCCGCATCGCCGAGGCCGTGGCCCGCCTGTCGGCGGCGGGCATCCGGGTCTCGCTGTTCGTGGAGCCGGAACCGCGCGTGCTCGAGGTCTGCGCGGAGATCGGCGCCCCGATGGTGGAGTTGCACACGGGGGCCTACGCCAATCTGGAGGGCGAGGCGGCCGAAAGGGAACTGACGCGCATCCGCGACGCGGCGCGCCTCGGTGCCGAGCTGGGTCTCCAGGTCAACGCCGGCCACGGGCTCCACTACGACAACGTGGGCGCGGTGGCCGCCATCGCCCAGATCGTGGAGCTCAACATCGGCCATGCCATCGTGGCCCGGGCGTTGTTCGTGGGCCTGGGCGAGGCGGTGCGTGAAATGAAGGACCGAATGCTCGGCGCCCGGCGGGCGATGGTGTGAAGGTACTGCTGGCGCGTGTCACGCACATTGGGGATCTGGTCCTGGCCACCCCGGTGTTGCGGGCGCTGGATGTGGCCGACTGCGAGGTGCACGTGCTGGCCGGTGCGGGCAATCAGGCCGTTCTCCAGGCCCATCCCCACGTCGATCGGCTGTGGGTGTTCGACAAGCGCAGGCCGGGCGGCCTTCCGGGGTTGCTGTGGCGGTTGCGCCGGGAGCGCTTCGACGCGTGGATCGATCCCACCGACGATCCCTCCACGACGAGTCAGTTGCTCGCCCGGGCAGGTGGCGCGCGCGTGCGGATCGGGTGTAACACCGGTTTCCGCCGCCCCGCGTTCACGCATGGGATTCCCGCCTTCTGGGAGGATCCGGGGCCGCACGCCGTGGACCGGGCGCTGCGCTGCCTCGAGCCCCTGGGGGTGTCCGCCGCCGGCAGGCGACCGGTGCTCGGCCGCCCGGGCGCCGTTGAACGCCGCATGGCGCAGCGGCTGCACGCCCTCGGAGTCACCCGCTACGCACTGGTGAACCTGTCGGCGGGCCATGAGGACCGGCTCTGGCCCGCGCAACGGTGGCTCGCCTGGTTCGAGGCGGTGGCGGCGTGCATGGATCACTGGGTCCTGATCCACATGCCGCGGGAGGCCCCCACGGCCCGGGCGATCCTGGAGCGGTTCCCGCAGGTGGTGCACATGGCCACCGATGGGATCCAGGAGGCCGCCGCCCTGGTGCGTGGCGCGGCGGTCGTGGTCAGCCCGGACACCTCGCTGGTGCACGTCGCCTCGGCCTTCGACGTGCCCACCGTGGCTCTCTACGCCAACCGGCCCCTGTTCCACTGCCGCTACCTGCCCCTGGCCCGCCGCCACCAGGCGGTGATCGCGCCGCGCGAGGGCGATCCCGTGGCGGCGATCCCCGTCGCCGCAGTGGTCTCGGCCTGGGATGCGGTGCATCGCGACCGTTGCACGCGCCTCGGTACGTAGCGCGCTAGGGGCGGTGAGGAGCGGCGGGGCCGCCAGGAAACGGACGACGCGTTCCAGGCTGGCATAACCCGAGACGATCAGGGCGTGTTCGGCCGTGCGCAGATCGGCAAGGACCACCGATTCCACCCGGGCGCCGCCCAGATTGACTGGAAAGCGCCCGGCGGGCGGCCAAGGCGTGGTATCCGGGGCCGGCGGCTCCCGGACGCCGTGCAGGAACAGGTCGAGGGTGGCGTCGTCGCTGGAGGGCATCCTGGGGACCGTCGTGTGAGAGACTTGCATTGTAGCTCCGGTGGCGACGCGGAATCTCGAGCCGGAGAGGCGGCCTCGACGACAGCAGGAGCCCGTACGCCCATGACTGACTTCGTTGTCCACATCGCCAAGACCCCACCGCCGGCGCTGGAGCCCGAATGGGCGCGTCTGTCGGGCCTGCCGGGGGGCGAGGCGGCCCGGCGGGTGGCCCTGGTGAGCCCGTTCGCCGCGCGGGCGCTGGCCTCGCCGTTGGGCGAGGCGCTGGTGGCCAGCGGCGATCTGGAGCGGACCTATGCGCCGGGGACCCTTGCGAAGCGGGCCCGGGCGCTGGCCGACGTCGAGGACGAGGCGGCGTTCATGGCGGCGCTGCGCCGTTTCCGGGTGCGGGAGTCGGTGCGCATTCTGTGGCGGGACCTGTTGGGCCGGGCGGATCTGCGCGAGACGCTGGCCGATCTCACGGCGCTGGCCGAGGCCTGCCTGGAGGTGGCGCTGCGGTGGGCGCGAAGCTCGGTGGCGCGGCGCCACGGGCTGGCGCGCCACCCCGACGGACGGCCCATGGACCTGGTGGTGCTCGGCATGGGCAAGCTGGGGGGGCGGGAGCTCAACTTTTCCTCGGACATCGACCTGATCTATGCCTACGAGGCGGAGGGCACCACCGACGGCGCCCGCCCGGTGAGCCACGGCGAGTTCTTCCGTCGGGTGGGCCAGGTGCTGGCCCGGCTGCTCGCCGAGCCCACCGCCGAGGGGTTCGCCTATCGCGTGGACCTGCGGTTGCGTCCCTTCGGCGAGGCGGGGGCGCTGGCGGTGAGTTTCGACGCCATGGAGACCTATTACCAGCGCCACGGCCGGGATTGGGAGCGTTACGCGCTGGTCAAGGCGCGGCCCGTGGCCGGCGACCGGGCGGGCGGGGCGGAGCTTTTGGGACGGCTGCGCCCCTTCGTCTATCGCCGCTACCTGGACTATGGGGCGGTCGATGCCCTGCGCCGGATGAAGGCCCTGGTCGACACCGAGGTTCGGCGTCGGGGGCTGGCGGCGGACATCAAGCGCGGCCCGGGCGGTATCCGCGAGATCGAGTTCATCGTCCAGACCTTCCAGCTCATCCATGGGGGGCGCGACGCCGCGCTGCGCCGCCGCGGCCTGTTGGAGGTGCTGCCGCGCCTGGGCGAGCGGGGCCTGCTGCCCGGCGACGACGTGGACCGCCTGCGGGCGGCCTATGTCTTTCTGCGCCACACGGAGAACCGCCTCCAGGGCATGGAGGACCGCCAGACCCAGCGCTTGCCCGAGGACGAGGCCGGCCGGGCGCGCCTGGCTTGTGCCATGGGGTTTGCACAGTGGGCGGATTTCGACACGGCGCTGGCGGGACACCGCCGTGCCGTGGAGACGGTGTTCGCCGGGTTGCTCGCCGCCCCGGAACCGGCGGTGTCCGAGGTGCTGAGCGCGCTGTGGGCGGAGGGGCTGGACCCGGCCGAGGCGCAGAGCCGCTTGCGGCACATGGGCTTCCGTGAGCCGCGGCGTGTCCTGGAGGCACTGCACGGCTTGCGCGAGGGGCGGGCCTATCGGCTGAGCAGCGAGTGGGGCAGGCTGCGGGTGGACCGCTTCGTGCCCCTGTGGCTGGAGGCGGTGGCGCGCACCGCGGATCCGGACCTCGCCTTCCACCGCCTCCTGCCGCTGGTGGAGGCGGTGAGCCGTCGCACCGTGTACCTGGCGCTACTGGCGGAGAATCCCCAGGCCCTGGAGCAGCTCGTGCGACTGGCCTCGGGGAGCCGATGGGTGGCCGAATACGTGGCCCGGCATCCGATGCTGCTCGACGAGCTGCTGGATCCACGCCAGCTCTACGCCCCCCGCGACCGCGAGGGTCTGCGGGCGGAGCTCGAGGACTGGGTTGGGCAGGTGGACCCGGAAGACCTCGAGACGTTCATGGACCGGCTGCGCCAGTTCCGCCATGCGGCGGTGTTGCGCGTGGCCGCCGCCGACCTGATGGGGCGGCTGGACGTGGAGACCGTCAGCCACCGGCTCACCGAGATCGCCGAGGTGGTGCTGGACCACGTGTTGCGGCTGGCCTGGCGCGAGCTCACCGGCCGTTACGGGGTCCCGTCGTGGGAGGACGAGGCCGGCCGCCGCCACGAGGCCGGCTTCGCCGCCATCGGCTATGGCAAGCTGGGGGGGCGCGAGCTCGGCTACGGTTCGGACCTGGATTTGGTCTTCTTGCACGACAGTCGCGGCGCGCGCCAGCAGACCACGGGTCCCAAGGAGGTGGACAATGCGGTGTTCTTCGCCCGGTTGGGCCAGCGGGTCATCCACCTCCTCACGACCCAGACCCCGGCGGGCACGCTCTACGAGGTGGACGCCCGGTTGCGTCCCAGTGGACGCTCGGGGCTGCTGGTGAGCTCCACCCGGGCCTTCGAGACCTATCAGCGCGAGCACGCCTGGACCTGGGAGCACCAGGCGCTCGTCCGTGCCCGCCCGGTGGCCGGCGACCCCTCGGTGGGCCGGCGCTTTGCGCACATCCGGCGGGAGGTGCTCGCCCGGCCCCGTGACCGCGCCGCGCTGCGCGGCGAAGTGGCCGGGATGCGCCGTAAGATGCTCGACCAGCAGGCCGGCGCCGATCCCGGTCGCTTTCACCTCAAGCGCGACGCCGGCGGTGTCGTGGACATCGAGTTTATGGTTCAATACTTGGTTTTGGCACACGCCCACGAGGCGCCCGCCCTGCTCGACGAGACGGCCACCGTGGCGCTGCTGCGTCGCTTGACGGCCGAAGGCGTCCTGGCGGCGGATCCGGCCTCGCGACTCGCGGCGGTCTATCTCGCCTACCGCGCCCGGATCCACGCGGCCAGCCTCCAGCGGGAGGAGGCGGTGGTCCCGGCGCGGACTTTCGCGGCCGAGCGCGCGTTCGTGCGGGGGCTGTGGTCGGAGCTGATGGAAGGCTGATCGGCGCGACGCCTATCGTTTTGTTTTAGTTGGGGGAACGAGCCATGAACTTCGCCGACCAGGACGGCGTCATCTGGATGGATGGGGAGCTGGTGCCGTGGCGCGAGGCCCGGGTGCACGTGCTGACCCACACGCTGCACTACAGCATGGGCGTGTTCGAGGGCGTGCGCGCCTACCGCGCCGAGCAGGGGACGGCGATCTTCCGGCTCCAGGACCACACGCGCCGCCTGTTCAACTCGGCCCACATCCTGGGCATGCGCATCCCTTTCACCCGCGAGCAGATCGACGAGGCGCAGCGCCTGGCCGTGCGCGAGAACGGGCTGGAGGCGGCCTACATCCGGCCCATGTGTTTCTATGGCTCCGAGGGCATGGGGCTGCGCGCCGACAACCTGCGGGTGCATTGCATGGTGGCGGCCTGGAACTGGGGGGCCTATCTGGGCCAGGAGAACATGGAGCGGGGCATCCGCATCAAGACCTCCTCCTACACCCGCCACCACCCCAACATCACCATGTGCAAGGCCAAGGCCAACGGCAACTACATGAACTCCATGCTGGCCTTGCAGGAGGCCCTGGCCTGCGGCTACGACGAGGCCCTGCTCCTGGATCCGGAGGGCTATGTGGCCGAGGGCAGCGGCGAGAACATCTTCATCGTGCGCGACGGGGCCCTGTACACGCCCGACCTCACCTCGGCCCTGGACGGCATCACCCGGCGCACCATCATCACGCTGGCTGGAGAGCTCGGCATTCCCGTCCACGAGAAGCGGCTCTCGCGCGACGAGGTCTACATCGCCGACGAGGCCTTTTTCACCGGCACCGCCGCGGAGGTCACGCCCATCCGCGAGCTCGACGGGCGCGTCATCGGCGCGGGGCGCCGGGGCCCGTTGACCGAGCGGCTGCAATCGCTGTACTTCGACGTGGTGCACGGCCGCAGCCCGGCCCACCGCGGTTGGCTGACCACCGTTTGATCCTGGTGTCCCGGCGGTTGGCGTGTGATTCCGGTGGAGGCATGCGCGGTGGCAATCCCGAGCCGCGCGCCGCGTCCCGAACGCGTGTTCTCTCACCGCCCGCCGAGGTCGTGTCGTGATCGTCCCGGACTTCTCGCCGGCCTCGGTCCTGGTGGTTGGAGACGTGATGCTGGACCGCTATTGGTACGGCGACACCTCGCGGGTCTCGCCCGAGGCGCCGGTGCCGGTGGTCCATGTGCGGCGGGTGGAGGAACGCGCCGGCGGAGCCGGCAACGTGGCGCTCAACGTGGCCGCCCTGGGCGGGCGTGCGGCGCTGGTGGGGGTGACCGGGGACGACGAGGCCGCCGACACCGTCCAGGGGCTGTTGGAGGCGGCCGGGGTGGACTGCCGCTTCCAGCGCGACGGGGCGTTTCCCACGGTGACCAAACTGCGGGTGGTGAGCCGTCACCAGCAGCTCATCCGGCTGGACTTCGAGCAGGGCTTCCACCGGCTTCAACCTGGCCCGCTCCTGGAGCGGGTGGACGATCTGCTGGAGACGGCCGGCGCGGTGGTGCTGTCCGACTACGGCAAGGGGGCCCTGAGCCCGAGCGTGCCGTTCATCGAGCGCGCCCGCGCCGCGGGCGTCCCGGTCCTGGTGGACCCGAAGCAATCGGACTTCTCGCATTATCGCGGCGCGACCCTCATCACGCCCAACCGGGCCGAGTTCGAGGCGGCGGTGGGGCCCTGCCCGGACGACGCCGCGCTGGCGGCGCGGGGCCGCGAGGTGATGCGGCGTCACGAGATCGAAGCGCTGCTCGTCACCCGGGGTGAGGAGGGCATGACCCTCCTGCAACGCGACCGCGATCCGGTGCACCTGCCCACCCAGGCCCTGGAGGTGTTCGACGTCACCGGCGCGGGGGATACGGTGATCGCGGTGATGGCCGCCGCCCTGGCCCTGGGGCGCGACCTGCGTGGGGCCATGCGGCTGGCCAATCTGGCCGCGGGCGTGGTGGTGGGCAAGCTGGGCACGGCGACGGTCAGCCCGGCGGAGTTGCAGGCCGCCTGCGACCGCCACGCGGGCATCCCCTGTGGCGTCTTGGACGAGGCGCGCCTGCTGCAGGCCGTGGCGCGGGCGCGGGCCGCCGGGGAGACCATCGTCATGACCAACGGCGTGTTCGACATCCTGCACGCGGGTCACGTGCGTTATCTGCGCGCGGCCGCCGCCCTCGGCGACCGGCTCGTGGTGGCGGTCAACGACGACGCCTCGGTGCGACGCCTCAAGGGCGCCGCGCGCCCGGTCAACGCCCTGGCGCAGCGCATGGAGGTGCTGGCGGCGCTGGGCGTGGTGGACTGGGTGGTGCCGTTTGCCGAGGACACGCCCGAGCGGCTCATCTGTGCCGTGCGCCCGGACGTGCTGGTCAAGGGGGGCGACTACCGGGTGGAGGAGATCGCCGGAGGCGGCTGCGCGGGGCAGACGCGCGTGCTGCCCTTCGCCGACGGGCATTCCACCACCGGACTCATCGATCGGATTCGCAACGGAGCGGACACATGATCATCGTCACCGGCGGGGCCGGTTTCATCGGCTCCAACCTGGTCCAGGGGCTCAACGAGGCGGGCGAGACGGACATCCTGGTGGTGGACGATCTCAGCGACGGGACCAAGTTCCGCAACCTGGCCGACTTGGAGATCGCCGACTACGAGGACAAGGACCGGTTCATCGCGCGGCTGCGCGCCGAGGGACTGCCCAAGGACGCACGCGCCGTGTTCCATCTGGGGGCCTGCTCCACCACCACCGAGTGGGACGGCCGCTTCATGATGGAGAACAACTACGCCTATTCCAAGGAATTGCTGCACGCGGCCATGTCCCGGGCGGTGCCGTTCATCTACGCCTCCTCGGCCTCCGTCTACGGCATGGGGCCGGCCTTTCGCGAGGACCGGACCTGCGAGCGCCCGCTCAACGTCTACGCCTATTCCAAGTTCCTGTTCGATCAGTACGTGCGCAGGCGCCTGTCGGCGGCCCCGGCGCAGATCGTGGGCCTGCGCTACTTCAACGTCTACGGCCCGCGCGAACAGCACAAGGGCGCCATGGCCAGCGTGGCGTACCACTTCCACAATCAAATCCGGGACGACGGGCGCGCCCGCCTGTTCGAGGGCAGCGACGGCTATGGGCCCGGCGAACAGCGGCGCGACTTCGTGTACGTGGGCGACACCGTGGCGGTCAAGCGCTGGCTGTTGGCGCATCCCGAGGTGCGGGGGATCTTCAATCTGGGCACCGGGCGCGCCCAGAGCTTCAACGACGTGGCGCGCGCGGTGATCGACTGGCACGGTTTCGGACAAATCGAATACATTCCCTTTCCCGAGCACCTCAAGGGGCGCTATCAAAGCTTCACGCAGGCCGACCTGTCGGCCCTGCGGGCGGCCGGCTACGATGCCCCCTTCCTGGACGTGCACGCCGGCGTGCACCGGTATCTCGATTGGCTGGCGGCGCAGGGGTATTGAGCCGGCGGTGACTTGGCGCGCGCGTTACGAGGCCCTGGGCGCGCGGCTGCTCGTGCTCACCGCCTGGGCGCTGCCCGCCACGGCGGTGGCCCTGCCGCACGGTGCGAGCACCCCGTTCACCGTGCTATTCCTCTACGCGCTGGGCACGCTGGTGCACCTGCCCCAACGCTGGCGGGAACTCGAGCGGGCCGAGCGCTGGCTGATCCTGGCCATGTTGGTGTTCTTTCTGGCGCCCCTGGCCAGCCTGATCAACGCCGACGACCTCCACGAATTCGGCAAGCGCTACGAGCGCCACCTGCGGTTTGCGGGGGTGATTCCGATCTTCCTGCTGGCGCGCGCGGCGCGGCGCGATCTACTCCGCGCCCTGATCTGGGGCTGCGCGGCAGCCGGCCCTCTGGCCTTGGCCGTGGCGGTGCACGACGTGGGCTGGCTCCACAAGGAACGGGCCGAAGGGGCCTATCACGCCATCGTCTTCGGGGATCTCACGGCCGTCTACGGCTTGCTGCTCGTGGGCTGGGCGGCGGTCGGCGCGCGTGGTGGCCCGCTGGTCCGCCTGCCGTGGCTGGCCGCCGCTTCGGCGGCCTTCGGCGCCTGCGTACTCTCGGGCACGCGTGGGGCCTGGCTGGGCGTGGTGGCGGTTCTGGCCCTGTTGCCGCTGATCCTGCCGCGCACGCGCGCCGGCCGGCTTCGGGCCGCGGTCCTCGCCGCCGGCGCGGCCCTGGTCGGTGGCTGGCTGGCCATGCGGCTGCCCGTGGTGGCCGCCAAGGTGGAAGAGACCCTGTGGTGGGTGGGGGCGTACCTGGAAGGTTTTCAGGC
>JALSSO010000137.1 GCA_026984215.1 Gammaproteobacteria bacterium
CAACATGGTCGATGCGCTGAGCAGTCTCCTGGAGCCCCTCATCATGGCCATTCTCGGCGTGGTCGTGGGCAGCCTCGTCATCGCCATGTATCTGCCCATCTTCAAGCTGGGTTCGGTCGTTTGAGCGCTCGGCGGACCCGGTTCACGCGGCGAGCGCGGTGGGCGACCTCGTCCGTACATTGACCGAGCACCCTGTGGTGCTGTATGGGGCCGTCGCGGTCCTCGGACTCGCGGTGGGGAGCTTTCTCAACGTCGTGATCCACCGCCTGCCGGAGATGTTGCGCCGGCGGTGGTACAGTGAATGCCAGGCCCTGCTGGAATCGGGAAACGCCGGATCCGGGGCGGCTCCCGCGACCGAGCGCTACGATCTCATCCACCCGCCTTCCACCTGCCCGCACTGCGGGCATCGGATCCGACCCTGGGAGAACGTCCCGCTCCTGAGTTACGCGCTCCTGCGGGGCCGTTGCCGGGCCTGCAAGGGGCGGATCTCCCTTCGTTACCCCGTGGTGGAGGCGCTCACCGCAACGGCTTCGGTGGCGGTGGTCTGGCAACTCGGCGCCACCCCGCAGGCGGTCGCGGCGCTGCTCCTCACGTGGATCCTCGTGGGTTTGGCATTCATCGACCTGGATACCCAGCTTCTCCCCGATGTCATGACCCTGCCACTGCTGTGGGCCGGGTTGGTGGTCAACCTCCAGGGCCTGTTCGTGCCGCTGCGCGAAGCGGTGCTCGGCGCCATGGCGGGCTACCTGGTGCTGTGGTCGGTGTACCAGCTGTTCCGTCTGGTCACCGGCAAGGAAGGCATGGGCTACGGCGATTTCAAGCTTCTGGCCGCCCTCGGCGCCTGGCTCGGATGGAAGGCGCTCCCCCTGATCGTGATCCTCTCGGCCGCGGTGGGTGCGGCGGTGGGCGTCGGTCTGATGGCCGCCGGACGCCTCCAGCGCTCCAATCCCATCCCGTACGGGCCGTTCCTGGCCGCGGCCGGCTGGATCACGCTGCTATGGGGGACGGCGATCAGTCGTGCCTGGCTGGGATTCGCGCCGTGACCCTCTGCGTGGGGCTCACGGGGGGGATCGGCTGCGGTAAGAACGAGGCGGCCAAGGCTTTTCAGGCGTTGGGGGTGCCCGTGATCGACGCCGACGAGATTGCCCGCAGCCTGACCGCCCCAGGTGGTCCCCTGGTCTCGCAGATCACGGCCGAGTTCGGTCCGGGCATCATCGACTCCGAAGGGGCGCTGGACCGTGCCCGCCTGCGCAGAATCATCTTCGAGAGCCCCGAATCACGACGTCGCCTGGAGGCCATCGTGCACCCGGTGGTACGCGGGGAGATCGCACGGCGGATCGCCGCGCTGCCCGCCACCCCCTACTGCCTCGTCGTGGTCCCGCTCCTGTTCGAGACGGGCATGGACCGGGCGGTCGACCACGTCATCGTGGTGGATTGCGAGGAAGACCAGCAACTCTCCCGTGTGAGCGGGCGTGACCGGCTGGCTCCCGACGAGATCTTGCCGATCATTCGTGCCCAGATCCCGCGTGCCGAACGGATCCGACGGGCCGACACCCTGCTGGACAATACGGGCACACGTGAAAACCTCTGGGCCCAGGTGGCGACGGTGCACGAAAACCTCCTGGTCCTCGCACGCGCTCGCGAGGGCGCGTGTGATCCTGTCCATGCGGCGACAAAATGGGCACAATGAGCCACCCACCGGGACGTGTCCGCAGACGGACCCCAGCCGTCGCCACCGGCTGGGAATTTACGCACCGGGCAGTCTGGCCAATTCCTGATTCTCAGACACCGTGACACAGCTTCTATCCTTCGAACAACCGCTCAACGAGCGCATGCGCACCTTCCTGCGCTTCGAGCACCTGATGAAACGCTTCCGCCACGGCGCGGCGGGCGCCGCGCGCTGGGACAGCCACTGCGCGCTGACCGCGCTGTTGGAGACGGCCGACTTGGCTGCGCGCGTGGACCTGAAGAGCGAACTCATGAAGGAGCTCAAGCGCCAGATCGCCAATCTGGACGCGCTGAGCGAGAATCCGGATGTGGATCAGCCGCAACTGCAACGGGTGGTGAACGGACACCGCGAGCTGATCGCCCGGCTGCACGGCCAGGCCGGACAGCTCTCCGGCGTACTGAAACACAACGAATTTCTCAACAGCGTCAAGCAGCGCGCGGTGATCCCCGGCGGAACCTGCGATTTCGACCTCCCCGGTTACCACTTCTGGCTCGGCCGCCCGGCAGGGGAACGCCAGCAGGATCTGGAGACCTGGGCGCGTCCATTCCAGCAACTGCACGAGGCGGTGAAGGTGGTGCTCACGCTCCTGCGGCAAAGCGGCCGTCCCGAACGGATGGTGGCGTCTGGCGGATTCTTCCAACGCAATCTGGATCCCAACGCCCCGGTCCAACTGGTACGCATCGGGATTCACGCCGTCTCCCCCTGTTACCCCGAGATCAGCGCCGGAAAACACCGTTTTTCCGTACGCTTCCTGGAGCCCCGCAACCTGGAACTGCGCCCTAAACAGACCCAGGCCGACGTGGAGTTCGAATTGTCGGTCTGCGCCCTCTGACCCGACCCCGGCCGGTTCAGGCCGTCGGGCACCAGAACGCCCGGATCGCCGCCACACCCTGTGCCCCGGCACGCCGCGCCCGTTCCAGGTCGCCCGGCCCCACGCCCCCGAGCGCGTATACGGGAAACGGCGCCGACCGGACCAGGGCCTCCAATCCCCACCACCCCAGGACCGGCGCATCGGGATGCGAAGGGGTGGGGCGGACCGGCGAGACCAGAGCGAAATCCACGTCGGCTCGGATCGCCAGGCGCAGCTCCTCGGGGTCGTGCACCGAGGCACTCACCCAGCGGTCCCTCGACAACGGACGGCGGGCGCAAGTCCGCAGGGCATACCGGTTCAGGTGTACGCCATCGGCCCCCAGCGTTTCGGCCAACTCGGGATCCGCATTCAACACGCAAAGGGCGCCGGCCCGGCGGCAACGCGCCAACACCGCCCGCGCCAGGTCTCGGTACGCGGCTCCACCCAACCGATGCGCGCGCAACTGGACCAGGCGGATCCCCGCGGACAACGCCCGGTCCAGGCATGCGAACCAGGCCTCCCAGTCCTCCCCCGGGCCAGGCGTGACGAGGAGCCGGTCGGGGAGGTTCAGCGCCTGGATGATCGCCCGATTGGCCTCCGGGAACCGGTGCTCCCGCAACCGTCCGGGATGGACCCAGCGCAGGGGCTGGCCCTCCCGCCCCCTCGGGCGGCCGGTGAACCGCGTCACGTCCCAGACGTCCAGCCACACGGCGCGATGGGGATAGCGGTGCGGGATCTGGATCAGCGGAGCGGCCCGAACCGGCGCGATGCCGAGCTCCTCCATGAGTTCGCGCCCCAAGGCCGCGCGCGCCGTCTCGCCCGGCTCCACCTTACCTCCGGGGAACTCCCAGCGCCCGCCCTGATCGGCATGCTCGGGGCGGCGGGCGATGAGGCAGGCACCGCCAGGGCCACGGATCACCGCGGCGACGACATGCAGGTATCCCGGTGGGGGACGGAGGTCGGAGCCCTCGCTCGCCTCAGGTCCGGTATTCCGCATTGATACGGACGTACTCGTGCGAGAGGTCCGAGGTCCACACGGTGGCCGAAGCGGCGCCCCGACCGAGCACGATGCGCACGGTGAACTCCGGTCGGGCCATCACGGCCGCGCCGGCCGCCTCGTGGTAGTCCGGGTCGAGTGCCCCGTCGCGTACCACACGGACACGCTCCCGCCCGGCCTCCAGCCAGAGTGCCACGCGCGCCACGTCCAGATCCTCCACGGGGGCCCGGCCCACCGCCGCCAGGATCCGCCCCCAGTTGGGGTCCGAGGCGTAAAAGGCCGTCTTGACCAGCGGAGAGTGCGCCACCGTATAAGCCACCGTGCGCGCCTGCGCCGGGTCCACCGCACCCTCCACCCGGACGGTGACGAACTTGGTGGCGCCTTCGGCATCGCGCACGATCGCCTGCGCCAACCACTGCATCAAGCGCCCGAGTTCCCGCCGAAACGCCCGCCAATGCGAGGTCCGCGGGGTGATCGTCACCCCCGCAGCACCCGTGGCCAACAAGACGCAGGCATCGTTGGTGGAGGTGTCTCCGTCCACCGTGATGGCGTTGAAGGACTCGCCCACGGCCTCCCCCAGCAGGGACTGCAATTCCCCCGCGGGGACGGCCGCATCGGTGGCGAGGAAGGCCAACATGGTGGCCATGTCCGGCCGGATCATGCCGGCCCCCTTGGCCATGCCCGTGAGGGTCACCCCCCCATCGGCGGTCTCGATGCGGCACGAGGCCGCCTTGGGCGTTGTGTCGGTGGTCATGATGGCCCGCGCCGCGCGCGCCCAGCCTTCCGCCTCCAGGCCCGCCGCCAGGCGGTCCATGGCCGCCTCGAACGGCGCCACCGGCAGCGGCTCTCCGATGACCCCGGTGGAGAACGGCAGCACCTCGTACGGGGCGCAGCCCAGTCGCTGCGCGGCCAACTCGCAGGTGCGGCGGCAAGCCTCGAGCCCGGCAAGACCGGTGCCCGCGTTGGCATTGCCCGCGTTGATGAGCAGGCCCCGCGGCGCGGCGCGGGAGAGGTGCTCGGCGGCCACCGTCACCGGCGCGGCCCGGAACCGGTTGCGCGTGAACACCGCCGCCGCCTGCGTGTCCGGTTCCAGCGCCATCAGCACCAAATCGTCGCGATCCTCGTAGCGGATGCCGGCGGCTGCGGCCGAGAGGCGGACGCCGCCCACGGGCAGCAACCGGCCGGGGGGATGCAGTCCTACGGCCACGGCCGTCTCAGTTCAGCTTGCCGTGGCAGTGCTTGTACTTCTTGCCCGAGCCACACGGGCAGGGTTCGTTGCGCCCGATCTTGCGCCCATCGCGCCGGAAGGGCTGCACCTTGCCGGGTTCGGCCGCGGGCTCGCCGCCCCCATCCGCGGCCAGGGCGCTCTGCGCCTCCTCATGCTTGAACTGCATCTTCTGGGGCTTGAAGCTCTGGGCCTCCATGGCCGCCAACTCTTCCTCGGTGCGGACCTCGAATTTGGCCAACACACCGATGACGTCCTGCTCCATCCGCGCCAGCATGTCCTGGAACATCTGGAAGGCCTCGCGTTTGTATTCCTGTTTCGGGTCCTTCTGCGCATAGCCGCGCAGACCGATGCCCTGACGCAGATAGTCCATGGCGGCCAGGTGCTCCTTCCAGTGGTGGTCCAGGATCTGCAGCATCACATCCTTCTCGAAGCGGCGCATCATCTCGGAGCCGATCACCGCCTCCTTGGCCGCGATGTGATCGCGCACCGCATCCTGGATGCGCCGGCGCAGGCCCTCCTCGTCCAGGTCGTCTTCCTCGTCGAGCCACTGCCGCACGGGCAGCTTCAGGCCGAACTCCCGTTCCAGGGCCTCCTCCAGCCCCGGCACGTCCCACTGCTCGTCAATGCTCTCCGGCGGGATATAGGCGCTGATGACCCGATCCACCACCTCCTCGCGGATGATGTCGATCAGCTCCTTGATGTCCTCGGCCTCGAGCAACTCACGGCGGCGCTGATAGACGACCTTGCGCTGGTCGTTGGCCACATCGTCGTATTCGAGCAGGTGTTTTCGGATGTCGAAGTTGTGGGCCTCCACCTTGCGCTGGGCGTTCTCGATGGCCTTGGTGACCCAGGGGTGTTCGATGGCCTCGCCCTCCTGCATGCCCAGCTTCTCCATGAGCGTCTTGACCCGGTCGGAGGCGAAGATGCGCATGAGATTGTCTTCCAACGACAGGTAGAAGCGGCTGGAACCCGGATCGCCCTGGCGCCCCGCGCGGCCGCGGAGCTGGTTGTCGATGCGTCGCGACTCGTGACGCTCGGTACCGATGATGTGCAGGCCGCCGGCCTCGATGACCTGGTCGTGCCGCTTCTGCCACTCGGCCTTGGCCCGCTCGACCTGCTCGGGATCGGGGTTCTCGCCCAGGGCGGCCAACTCGGCGTCCAGGCTGCCGCCGAGGACGATGTCGGTACCGCGGCCGGCCATGTTGGTGGCGATGGTGACGGTGCCGGGACGACCCGCCTGGGCGATGATCTGGGCCTCCTTCTCGTGGAACTTGGCGTTGAGCACCTGGTGTTTGATGCCCGCCTTTCTGAGCAATCCGGAGAGGTATTCCGAGGTCTCGATGGAAGCCGTG
>JALSSO010000138.1 GCA_026984215.1 Gammaproteobacteria bacterium
CAGCGTTACGGTATGCGGCTGTCCTTGCTGGTGGTCGACGTGGATCACTTCAAGGCGGTCAACGATCACCTGGGGCATCAGGCGGGCGATCAGGTGCTCAAGGCGCTGGCCGCCCTGCTGCGCAGGCTGAAGCGCAAATCCGATCTGGTTTTCCGCTACGGTGGGGACGAGTTCGTGATCGTCTTGCCCAACACCGGGCTTTCCGGGGCGATGGTGCTGGCCAAACGCATCCACGCCGCCGTCAATTCGGACGACGCCTTGCCCCTGCCCGGGAATCTGCGCCCCACCTTCAGCATCGGCGCCGCGGCGCTGCGCGAAGGAGAGACGGCGCGGGAGCTGTTCGAGCGGGCGGACGGCGCCCTGTACCGCGCCAAGGAAGGAGGGCGCAACGGGTACTGCGTGGAGGACCGCACCGCCACTCTGTACGGCTCCTGAGCCGGAATTCCTTCGCGCGCGCGTTTTCGCGTAGCGATTTCCCCGAGGGGGATCCCCCCGCAAACGAGACTCTTCGGGGCAGTGCCGGTTCAGGCCGTGGCCGCGCGGTCGCTGTCGCTGGCGTGGTACAGCATGGTCCGGTTGCGTCCGCCGAGCTTGGCCGCGTAGACCGCCCGGTCGGCCGCGCGGATCAGGTCTTCCGGACTGTCGAAACGGGCTCCCCCGTTGTGCGCGGCCAGGCCGACGGACAAGGTGCATCCCACCGGCTTGCCGTCCACCCAGGCATGGGTGGCTTCGGCGACTGCCCGGCGTACCCGTTCGCAGGCGATGAGGGCCTGCTCGGCGTTATATCCGGGTACGATGACA
Organism: Gammaproteobacteria bacterium; assembly: GCA_026984215.1. Lineage (GTDB taxonomy): Bacteria > Pseudomonadota > Gammaproteobacteria > JAJDOJ01 > JAJDOJ01 > JALVEU01. The sequence continues at coordinate 802 of JALSSO010000138.1, forward strand.
ACGAATTCCTCCCCGCCATAGCGGCACGGAATGTCCGTTTTTCTCAACACCTTGAGAAACACGCCGGCCACTGAGCGCAGGACCTGGTCCCCGACCTGGTGACCGAACGTATCGTTGATCCGCTTGAAGTGATCGAGATCCAGGAAGGCCAGGCTCAGGGGCCAGCCATGTTCCTGCGCCGCAGAGAATTCTTCCTCGATCTTTTCGTCGAAATAGGCCCGGTTGTAGAGGCCGGTCAGGACGTCCGTGCGGGTCTCCTGTTCCAACGCCTGGTTGCGCTTTTCCAGGCTCTCGGCCCGGTTGCGGTATTCGTTGGCCTCCTGAAGCGCGTGCAGATTGCGAACCAGGAGCACCTCGCGGGCTTCGTCCATGACCGCGGTGGGGTCGAAGTCGGCGCCGTCCGGCAGCTCGTAGAGGCGCTTGATGTCGGGCCATTCGCCGCAGACCGCTTCGACGAGCCCGGAAAACGCCTGTGCCTCGACCCCCAGCCGGGACCGGGCGATCTCCGCGGCGGCGCGGATCTTGGCCTGCCGGTCGTCGGAGAGCAGGAAGATCTCCGCGATGGGGCCGGAGGCCGCCACGCATTCGATGGCCCGCCGTCGCTCCGCGTCCATCTCCGGGCAACCGGCTGGGTCGTGACTCAGCGCGACGGACTGGCAGATGAATTCCGGCAGCCCCCACTTGCACAACAGCCAGCTTCCGGCCGCCGCATGGTCGGCCCCGTATCGCTCCCGCTCGCGCCGCACCAGGTCCTGGTGATCGGAGGCGGCACGGTACAATCCCCCATAATCGGGAAAGGTGCGGTCCAGGGCGAGGACGCCGATGTCCTGCAGCAGCGCCATCAGGAACACGTCCTCGGCCCGGTCCAGCCGCAGATGCTCGGCCAGCATGCGACTGATCATCGCCGACAGCACCGCATGGCGCCAGAAAGCGGGATAATCGATTCTCGAGTCCCCGTCCTCCTTCAGCCCGGCCACCAGGCTGAATCCCAGCGCGAGACTCAGCGTGGCGTGCAGTCCCAGGAGCATGAGCGCCTGGCGCACGTTGGTGATCTCGCGGTTACGCGCATAGAGTGGGGAATTGGCGGCGCGCAGGATGCGGGCGGCGAGCGCGGGATCCTTCTGGACCAGGTCGGCGACCTCGGATACTCCTGCGTCGGGGTCCTGCGCCAGCGCCACCACCTGCATGGCGATTCCCGGCGGACTGGGCAGGCTGCGGCAACGCGCGAGCGTTTCCTGGAGTTGTTCGGCTTCCATCAGGGCTCCCTCCGCATGAACACCGTGCTGTGTACGTAGATCTCGTTATCGTCCTGTGAGTATGGGACCCGCCTGCGGGGCGGCGCAATAGATCCACCGCTTCGTGCGCGACGAACGGCAGACATTCCAGGTCGGTCGGAAGGCGCCGGTCGGGGGCGGCAAACCCTCCGCCGGGCGGGCGGCAAACTCCTGCCGGGATCGAGCGGATTCGGGAACGGGCCGCGGGGCGGGCCCTCGCCGGAGGGCGGGAGCGGGGCGATGCGTGGCATCTGGCACCGATCCTGCTTCAACCGCTGCAGAGACGACACATCAACCGCAAAACGGAGCGCAACGCCATGACCATGGACGCATCGATGAAGGGAACCCTCCTGAGGCTGCAGGGCATGTCGCACACCGCTGTCCCGGAGACGAATGCCCTCCGGTCGGACGCACCCGGCCAAAACCTGCTGGGTCCTTTGGGCGAGATCTTCGGCCGACTCCTGGACGAGTTGCTCCAGCAACTGCACAACGGCACAAGCTGCACTTGCCAGGGTCCGGAACAGGGCGGGGGCGCTGAGGCGGGAGGCACGACCACCTCCGGCGGCAATGACACCCGCACCGCCCCGCACGTGGGTCTGGCCGAAGGCCTCGCGGCCGGCGACAGCCCCTCGGGCAAGCTCCACGTGTACCGCGCGCCGGGCGCGACGCTTCCCTGGGACGGCCTTGGCCCCACCCGCGCCGTTCCGCAGTACTGGGAGGCGGCCATGGTCCCCGACGCGCGAGGCCTCATCGGTGACCAGGTGGCTCCGGGCCTGGAGGGGTGGTACGAGCTGGTGGCGTCCGGCGAGGCGCACGACTACTACGGCTACCGGGATTATCTGGAGCAGAACTATCCCGGTGGTTACGCCGCATGGGAGTCGGACTTCGATGCGTATCGGCGGGTGGCGCTGACCGGGGCCGACCTGGAATTCTCCATCACCAACACCAGCGGCATGCGCAACGGCATGACGCAGACGGCGTAGCCGTCCCCTGCACCAGTCCGCTGGAGGAGGTGGGCGGGCGCGCGGGACGGCGGCCCGGGCGGCGTTCCCGCCGCCCGGGGGCGCGATCCCCGCTCCACCGGCCGCCGGTCCGCAGCGGTGCGACCCTGGGAAGCTCACGTCGCGGGCGACCCGCCGGAAAGGATCCGACTCAGGGTCCGGTGCTGGAGTCCCGCCCAAATCAAAACTGGCGCCAGGGGGGCGAAGGCCAGTAGCCCAAGACGCGCGCCCAACTGCACCCCCTCGGTCCAGAGGCGCCGTGCACCCGGATCGGGCAGGAGCTGCTCGGCGTGACCGGCCAGCAGCGCGCGCAGCACGGCGAATACAAGTCCCCAAGCGATGAAGGGCTGCAGCAGACCCAGGCCCAGGAGCAGATCGGCCCAGCGCCGCGGGGCCGGGGTGGCCAGCACCAGGGCCGCCAGCAGGGCCATCCCGTAACCATAGGAACGGGCATCGAGCGTGAAGCCGTAATGTCCACCCGGAGCCGATGAGAGTGTGGTGAAGATGCGCAGACCGTCGGCGCCGATTTGCATGTGATCGACGATTCCAGGCAGAAGCGCATGGAGTGCGCCCTGGGACATGAGCACGGCCGGCAGGAGGAGGACGGGGGCGGCCGGGTACCAGAGCGCGTAGCAGAGCGGCAGCCACAGGAGTACGCGCAGGACCAGCCCGGCCAGAGACACCGGGGGTGGGATCATCCGGCCGCGTGCGGGCCATGGCGGGGCGGCGTCAGACGCAGCCACACCAGAAAGACGACCACCGCATCGAGCACGATCAATGCGGGCCAGACGTAGAGGTGCGCCCACTCGAACAACAGCGGGCTCCATTGACCGAGGTAGTAGAGGGTGAGAATTCGTGCCAGATTGGCCGCCTGGATGAATCCGACCCCGGACAGGAATCCGATCAGGCGGTGGCGCCAGGCGGCGGGGTAGGCCAGCATCGCCGCGGCCAGCAGGAGCATGGGCTCGAGGCCGTTGCAGCCCGGCTCGATGGAGACGGAAAAACCCGTCTCACGGCTGATGATCCGCTTTCCGGCGGCCATCACGTCCGGATCGAGCAGGCCCGCCGCCGCCGTGCCCAGGGCCGCGATCGCTTCGGTCCAGGGCAGGACGACGTGGGTGTAGACGAACGGCGCGAGGCTCAGCCCGAACAGGGCCGTCAGCAGGAACACGAAACGGATGAGAAACCGCCGCACCGGATCCGGTTTGAAGACAGGGACTCAGGGAGGCGGGGCACCGTTGGGGTGGTGCGGGTTGACGATGGTCTGGCGGGCGCTGAATGCCTGCGCACGAATGACCGAGTAACTGACCACGCCGTTGGACGGCGTGCCGGGATCCGGAGTCGTCCACTGCACGAACCCATTGGTAAAAGCGGCGGGCCGGCCGGAGATGGCGGTCGGATCCAGCACGTTCTGCTCCGCGGCCGTCAGGCCGATGGTCACCGAGCGTCGGTTTTCCTCGTCGTCGAAGAGGTTCACGGTGTAGTCGCCCGAGATGTCGTTGGCCGACCAGATCACGATCTGCGTCTGGTCGCCGCCCCCCACCGAATAGCGCATGAGCAGGGTGTCCCCGATCGGTGCGCCGGCGGCCAGCGTGGTGATGGTGGAGGCATTCATTCTGGTCAGGTCGGGTACGCCGGCCCCCGCGTTGTAGTCGCCGTAGGCGACCGGCCACACGGGAACGTAGGCCACGTCCGCATCGGCCGCGATCACGTGGAACGCCTCGGCCGCGATACAGGGGGCGTCGCCCACGTCCAGCGCGCCGTTGAGATTGGTGTCGGCGGTGAACACCAGGTAGCCCCGGTGTCCCTCCAGGCCCACACCCGATTCGGACGCCCAGACGAAGGGATAGACGTCCTTCTCACTCATCTGGAAACGCCCGTCGGTCACGTGGTTGGAGTCCTCGTCGAAGAAGGTCCAGTACACGTCGAAGGGGAATCCGTCGGCGGTGCAGTCATGACCCACGATCCCCACGGCCGTGGTGTCGCCGGGGCCGTTGTGGACGACACCCGGCACCAGCTGACCGTTGTCGTAGATGCCCATGGTGTAGGCCAGCACCGCGCCGGCGGAAAGCAGACTCGCGCAGCCCACCGCCCACGTTTCCTTGCGCATGTTCCCCCCCTTTGCCCATGGCGGATCGAGCCCGTGCCGATCGTTCGGGACGATCCGGTATGGTTCGTTTGTGGATCTGATGCGCAGTGTATCGGGGCGGCGACGCCCGGATGGGTTCGTCCACTCGCCGCTCGTCGTGAAATACCGACCGCTCGTGCTGTCCGACACTCCCCGCACGGCTCCGGCGCTGCTTGACTGCCCCGCGATACCAAAGACAAAGCGCTTCGGGGACGGGCGCGTACTGAACGGACAGAGGGGGGAAAGATGCGTGGGTTGATGCTTGCCGGCGCCGCGCCGCGGATCCTGGCGCGGGTGCTGTTCCTGATGGCCGTGGGAGCGGCGACGGCCCAGGCCGCAGACGTGGACGTGCTCGTCTCGGAGCTGGTGGACACCCCCGACCCGGCCCCTCGCGGCGGCGTGATCCAGTATCGGATCGAGATCGCCAACAACCACCCCACCAACACCGCCAACGATGTGACGGTCAGCGTGCCGTTGCCGGCCTCCACCACGTTCGTGGGTGTGAGCACCACCGACGGCACCTGTAGCCACGACGGCGGAACCCCCGGCACGGTGACCTGTAACCTGGGCGCGCTGGATCCCACCGACGAGGATCCGAACACCGCGCAGCGCGATCCCGCCCAGATCTACCTGGACATCAGGACCACGGCGGCCACGGGGCCGATCATCGAGATCACCGCCACGGTCACGACCTCGGACACCGACACCAATCCCGCCAATGATCAGCTCACCCAGCAGACCACCATCGACGACGGCGCCGATCTCACGGTGAGCCAGTCGGACAGCCCTGATCCGGCCACCGGGGGCGGGTTGGTCACCTACACCATCACGGTGGACAAC